>CAXBHV010000850.1:0-3986 GCA_963974855.1 uncultured Rhodopirellula sp.
CCGAGGGCAGAGCAAACGCTGCACCCGTGACCGCGTCTTCCATCCAGATTCCGTTTTGGAACAACAGCGGCACCAAGCCGATCGTGAACGGCATCTCGAACGGAGAGGTTCGCGACTGTGATGCTCCCATCAGCACACCGAGATCGCCTTCGTAGAATCCCGTGACGGGAGTCAAATCGAATTCGCTTCGGTACTTGATGTCGTCACCCACTTTTTCCCAGCGAGTGAATTGGTTGTTTTTATCAAGCGGACCCACGAACGCGTGGAATCGATCGGTATCGGTGAGTTGTAAATCAAGATCCAGATTCAATCGGCTCGCCAAATTATCGGTGCGTCCTGCCGCGTTTCTCCCAGCCGCGATCCCAGTTCGGTAATCGCCGTAGACATAGAACTTGGGCCGAACCAAATTGGTGGGCCCAAACCAATCGATTCCCTTGGGCGTGATTCCGTCGCCATACCACTCGCGTCCCCACTGAACCAAAGGGTACTGGGTCGGTACATCACTTTTGGTATCGTAGGGCCACTGTTCCCGCTGGCCGTCATGATACATCGACGTGTTTGGGATCGGCGTCGGTGAAAAGTCGCTCGAAAAATCACTCGATGCATGATGCGATGAGCTGGCGGACGGATTGTACGTTGCATTCGCCGGGGGATCGAAACGGTGTTGAATCGCAAACAAAGACGGATCGTCATCGGAGGTTTGATTCAGCCTCAGCACCGGATCGGGGAATTCCAACGAACGGCTCGGAATCGGATCGGGTGCGGACGGTGACGATTCGAGTTCCGGTCGTTGCGAAACGCGTGTCTGCAGCGACTGATAAAACTGTTCGGTCACGAATTCGGTCTCGGGCAGTACCCACGCGGATTCTTCGGAACTGATCGGCACTGTGGTTTCTTGTTTCGTGTCGATGGGGGCCGTCTCTGCCGACGGATCCACCAACGGCAATCGCGTCGGGTGCTTGACGCTCGGTAACCGCGTGGGGCTTTGTGCGATACTGAAACTAGCCGATCCAAGCATCCCCGTTCCGATCATCCCCGTTCCGATCAATCCAACGAGTGCCAAAAAGCGGAGAACAGGGTGAGTCACGACCGCACGCTGTCGAGCGAATTGCTGTGAAGCCATCCGACGAGCAGCGTTTGGCTGTCTCACAAGAGAAACGATGATGTTGATGGTCTGCTTCACGACAACGATTTGATTATGGACAAAAATGAAGGGAGATCGGACGTCGCTACAAGACGAGTTGAAAGTCGGATATGGTTATCGAACCAAGAACGTGTGGCTGCTTTGGCGTACGTCCAGCATATTGGCCGTCATGCGGCGAATCATGTCGGGTGTGCTATTGATTTGTCGCATGAAATAGGGCGGTTCCATCCGGCTTCGCATGCGAACGCTTAATCGGTAAGGCCCTTTCTTTTGCATCACCGATGCCGGGATGTGGTATTTTGGCATCCGATGGTCTAGCGGCGGAATCGAATGGGCTTCCATGCGGATCAGTGGCGGATGGTTTAGCACACTGACCGGAACAGCACCGGGACGCAGAAAGACCAATTGATCCACGCTGAAATTCAAAGGCAACGCCACTTCACGATCGGTGCCACGAACATTGTTGATCAAAAATTTGGTTTGCAGATTAAACAGCCCCTTGTCTCGCGGCACCCGCCCCTTGGCCACATCATAAGAATTCATATCCGCAAGATCGGCGTTCGAATCGAGGTAGCCACTTTCCCATACTCGTTGTCCGTCGGGATCGATCAGCGCGACGTTCAGCCACAGTTGGGGCTGGGCTCCGAGTGATCCGGTCGGCAAGTTGTGTCCTTCGCTGATATTGGAAACTCGATACGCGATGTTCAGCGGAGCCCCGGACCGAGGTTCACTCAGAAAGATCGGGCCTTTGACGTCCACGCCTGCTTCCAGGGTGATCACGGCGGTCGATCGTTTCTCTTCGATCTTTAGCAGATTGGCATCAATGATGCGGCGCGCATCACGGCGGTCGTCGGTGTTATCCCATGGCGGCGGAAAGTGCATCCCCGGCGTTACCGCTTGCTCGAATGCGTCGGTTCCCCAACCAGCACGGTCATCGAAATCGAGCCACTGGCGAGGCGAATATTGTTTGGCCTTGGGATTGTGAGGGAAAATCCCAGGATGAGCGATCGGGTAGCCCGGCCCCCAAAACGAGTGATTCGCGTGCTTCTTTGGCTCGCCATACGGTTTGTCGTTCAGCACGGCAGCGTGGCAGTAATCGTAGCCCTCGGCTTTGCCTGGGACGGCACCCATGTGACAATCTTGGCACGAAATGCCTTTTGCCGCTGCAGGTCCGTGACGGTATTGCGAGTGCACGACTTCCAACGCAATCCCAGGCTGGACCGCGACTTGGTGACACGAAACACAGACGTCACTGTTTGTTAATGGTTCAAAGAAGAAACTGGCCGAGTGCATCGGTTGCCCGGGACCCGTTTGATGCGGCGACAACTTCAGTTTCAACTCTTCCGCATGAGCCACTGCATCGGCGACGCCGGTATGATGCGAACCGCTGCCCACCGGTTGGTGAATGTCCCCGGGTTCGATCCGTCGGTCGCCGTTGCTGCCGCGCCAATAGTGTTCGTTCACCCGATGACAGGCGATGCAGGTGATCCCTTCGCGAACAACGGGCGGCATATCAAGTACGCTGGTCGATCGGGGTAACTCTAGCTGAGTCGCGACGGGAGAATGGCAACGCACGCAGAACGAGCCGACTGTTCCTTGCGTGTACTCCTGCATCACTTGCTCAAACCGCTGAAACATCGGTGACACGACCGCGTAAGCGTGCGAGCTGACACTCCACTCGTCGTAGTGTTTCGGATGACAACTGCGACACGTTTCGGCCGACGGATAACTGTTCTCGGTCCACAAGGCCTCGTGAGGATCTTTGGCAACGGGAGCAGCCGGCTTGGCGGCGGAACCGGCGGGGGCTGCGGGGGCGGTTATCGATGGACCAAGGTAGTCTAGCGGATCTGACAACCGGTCTCGTTCGGTACCACGACCACTCGTCATCGGGTCTGTCCCCAACAGATCATCACTGCCGAGCAAATCATCCCCTAGCAAATCGTCCCCTCGAAGGTCGTTACCGCGCAGGTCGCTACCGAGCAGATCATCCTCGGACGCTAGCAGATCGTCATCGCTGGCGAGCAGGTCGTCATCGTGTTCGAGTGCTAGCAAGTCACGCGTTTGTTTCTCACTTGCGATACGGTTACTCTGTTTGGCAGCAATCCGCACCGGTCGGTCGGTGCGTGAATTCGGCGAGTCGTCCGCGTAGGCGGAAAACCACGTGATCGTCGCGATGCCCGCACATAGCAGTGGGATTGCGATGGGACGCATGGGGAAACAGTCTCGGGTTCGAGCCAAAGGACAAAGTGCAAGCCGTGGTAACACACAGCCGCGTTTCTGTTGTCCATCGACACGATTCGATCGCTACCACACTCCCAACAGGTTTTTGGGGACAAGTCGACCTAATCGGCAAGGTTTGACATGGGGGGCGTGGTGGACAAGGCAACGAGTCCAACGAAAAAAGAAAACGGAGACTCATTGCGTCGTCGACTATCTGAAACGCGAGATGTGACAAAGCTCTAGCCTGCCTAATCGATACAAATCGCACGTTCTGCCTCAACGAATTCTCTTTCGGAATTCTCGTAACAGATCGTTTCGCCTCCAGCTTCGATTTAGCAGTAAGGTTTGCTGGAGAGTTCTATTGCCGAGGGGAATCGTGTTTGTGAACTCTCTCCTTTTCTAACATCCATTGCTTCCCGACGATGGAAAATCTAATCGCATGAATCAATCAATTGAAACCTGTTCTGACGAAGAACATCCCGAAGGCGAATCGACTTTTTTTCGCTGCCCCATTCAGCAATCGGATGGCAAGGCGATGATCCGCGTCGGCCGTAAACGCATCCCTGTGACAGTGCAAGAAGCGTCGATTGACGGTTTTACGTTGATGGTTGCGGCCAAGCAC
>CAXBHV010000851.1:0-3983 GCA_963974855.1 uncultured Rhodopirellula sp.
ATCTTGGCGTCTCCATGGTCGTGATCATGATCATGCCCATCGTCGTCATGATCGTGCCCATGCCCATCCTCATCGTGCCCATCCTCATCGTGGTCGTCATGCGATTGTGGCTCGACCACCGCTGTTGTCGGCTCGTTCGTCGAGGGCTTGTTGCATCCCGACACGAAAGCAAAGTAACCAACGGCCACTACTGCGACAGTAAATTTGGCAAAGTGTCTCATCGAAGTTCCTTTTAAGGGATGTCGTAAGTTTGAGGAGCGGCTATTTAAAGAATCCCGCATTGAGTGGGGACGGCCAATACTCCATCAATGCGGGCCATAAAACGACAGGGGATGCACTGATAGTCAATACGCTAGGCACGGTTAATACGAACGCCGCGCCCAATTTGTTCAATCACGTTGAACGTTCCCAACGCGGCGAACACACGCTGCCCTGAGCATTTTCGCCAACGTTTCGCGGCTACTTTTCGTCGCTTTCGTTGGCTTTCTCTGATTCCTCTTCGACAGCATCCTCTGCGGTCAATTCATCAAGATAACGCTGCAGACGCTCTTTGTGGCTCTCATCGGCTAGTTCGATCGCTTCGGTCTGGGTCACAATCGCAGCCTTCTTATCACCAAGCGCCATCTGCAAATGAGAGATTGTATCCATCACAAACGGTTTCGATTTTCCAGCACTGGGCAATATCGCCTGGGTCTTTGCCAACGCAGTGCGGACCGTTTCGTTATCTGTGATTTTTCCCGCATTGGCATAGCGAGCGATGGTCCAGGCCAGTCGATTGACAGCTTCGTGGTCTAACGATTCATCCTCGAGCAATTGCGTCACAAAAACTTTCAATTCATCCGCTCGCGACTCATCGCCAGCGAGCACTTGCATTTTCACCATCTGCATTTGTGCAACGCGTGATGCAAGTTTGCCATTGGCGATGTAATCGTCCAAGATTTTTAGCGCCTCGTCGGTTTTGTTGCTACGCATTGCTTTGACGAATTCTTGGAAGATGATGTCGGCATGTTGATCTTCTTTGAATTCTTCGGCAAACGCTTCGCGGTCCCACTCGTCGTTGACTACTTTGGCTAATGGCTCGTCCATCGACATTGGATGACCAATCCATTCGACGTGACCACTTTTTCCGACCAGAAACGCACAGGGAATCCCGTTCTGACTGGCCGCTTCCATATACGATTTCGAAGTCGAGCGATCGGGATCGGTGGTCAAACAATAGCTGCGGGTTAAATCGTCAAAGGTTTGCGGCGAATCGTCGCTATCCTTGGCTCCAGGCACCTCGCGTTGGAGAAACTTTTCAATCGTCGCCATCGGTTCGCTGCTAACACTGATGATCTGCAGCCCGCGGTCGGCGTATTCTTTTTGCAGCGAGACGACATGAGGCATTGCGGCGATACAGGGACCACACCATGTCGCCCAAAACTCAACCACATAAACCTTGTTCTTTTCAAACTTGGTGACAGGATCGAAAGCACCGTTGCCATCGTGAATCCAATGCTCAATATCCAATTCGGGTGCCACCGAACCAATCGTCAATGGCTCAACGGCCTTCTCTTCCTCGGCTTCGTTCTGCTCTTCGCTGTCTTTTGCAGCGGTGTCTTTTGCATCGGTTTTGTCCGCCGCCTCTTTCGCAGACTGAGCAAACAAGACGGGCGAAGTGGCAAGCGGGAACGCCAGGCAAATCACAAGGCTCAAAAGAGTGAATCGTTTCATGAATGTTTCGCGTCACTTGAGAGTGGGAGGGTGGAAGTTTCGACATCCGATGTCGTCTCAAAATTATAGCGGCCCTGCTCCGATGAAACAGCGATCAGCATTACCGACTGCTGGGGATGGACGACTCGCTGCAGGAGTGAAACAGCCGCTATTTTTACAATCATTCGACATGCCCCCATCCGCCCTATTCCCCCCAGAGCCAACCACGAGGAACACCGACTGAGGCTTGCGAGCGAGGGTGCTGATTTTGCTAGTGTCCAGTTCCGCGACTTAATCCACGACGAAGAACCTTTCTGGTCCTTTTATGAGGATTGTGCCGTTTGGTTCAAGAATAGCGGTTCAGGGGACCGATGATGCTTGTGGGACAAACTGTGAACTGAATCCTTTACTGAGAATCACGCCCGAGTATCTTGACGGGGTGCCAATCAGGACTTAGACTCCAAAAGCGTTTAAGTTGAAACTAGCAAAGGGTTTAGAGCGATTTCCGCAATGGGGATCGTGATCTCAGGGAGTCACGTGTGACCAAGAAAGATATCGTGCGAACGATCTCGGAAGAGGTAGGACTGACTCAACAGCAGACGAAGGAAATTGTACAAAAGACCTTTGACGCCATCGTTGATTGCTTGGTACGAGAGCGAAGGATTGAGCTTCGAAACTTCGGTGTTTTTGAAGTCAAACCCCGAGCTGCTCGCAAAGCCCGCAATCCTCGTACAGGCCAACAGGTTGAAGTTCCTAGCAAGCACGTCGTGACGTTCAAGCCAGGAAAGTACATGGAAACGAAAGTCCGAGATCTGGATGAGGAAGCTTTACCGAAGCCGGAAACCGCGAAAGCGGATGATCCTGCACCCAACGAAGTTCCTCTAAATCACACCGACCAACATCCCGCCAGCAAACCAGATGCCCCAAGCGGCAGATGGGGCGAAGGTTAACTCAAAAAACGCACACGAAATCTGACTTAGACCGTTCATGGAGGAACGTTCGATGCGACGAATCTTGCAACTCACCGTGCTGGCTGTAGTTTTGACCACCACGGTCGGCTGCTTTGTGCCGATCTACTCCGCTCGGCCAGAACGCCGCGTACAACAATTGCTGTACACCTCCGAAGACTTGCGTTCGCTCGTCGATGAATGGGAACGATTCTGGTTCCTTGATTCGCCCAGCCATATGACGCCAATTCGGACACATGGCGGGATTATGTAATCCCTTTTGCTTGATCCATCACGCGGCTATGATCGCGTGTATGAATATCATCAGCAAATTGCATTCGACATCGTCGCCACGCTTCCATGCCTCACTGATCGCGATCTTCGCGATCGGTCTGTTGGCGTTGATGCCGGGTTGTCGACAATCCGCTCCTGACACGCTCGACGCAGCCGCTGGAAATAATCCAGATCAAGTTGCGAATTCGGTCGATGGCGAAACGATTGATGTCACGGTGGTGATTCAAGCAAATGATTCATCGCGTGAATTCAAGCGAACGGATATCCAAAGCGGAGCGACGGTCGAAGAAGTGATGCGAACCATCGACGAGATTCCTGTCACGATCACAGGATCGGGCGTCACGGCGTTTGTCAGCGAAATCGACGGAGTCTCGACCACTTCGACAGAAGGCTGGAAGTACAAGATCGATGGAGTGCACGCCGAGAAAGGCATCGGAAGTACCGAACTTGTCTCGCCTGCAACGATCACCTGGGCGTTTGGTTCCTACGAAGGCGAGTGACGATGCCCTTACGACCGCAGCTTGCTTCGCAAACCGGGAATGATCTCACGCGGAACGAATTTGGCCAGCTGCTCGTCGTCGTCACTGAGCGAGGCAATCTGTTTCAGCAATGAACTGCTGATGTGAGCAAACCGCTCATCTGCCATCAGAAACACTGTTTCGATGCCTGGATCCAACTGGTGATTCGCCATCATCATCGTGAATTCACCTGCGGTGTCAGTTAGCGGGCGGATCCCGCGAATCATGATGTTGGCATCGACGCTGCGAACAAAATCGACCGCCAACCCGCTGAAGACTTCGACACAGACGTTAGAAAAGTTCTCGGTGACGTTTTCGAGCAAGGCGACCCGCTCTTGCGGTTCAAAGAGAGGCTTCTTATCGGCATTGACCCCAATCCCGATGATCAACTTGTCGAACAACCGCGATGCCCGCTCGATCACATGCAGGTGGCCTAACGTGACCGGGTCAAACGATCCCGTGTAAACGGCGGTATGGGGTTGAGGCATCGGTACCGAATTCCGTGGTTTTAGATTCGTTGATTTTCAGCAAA
>CAXBHV010000852.1:0-3982 GCA_963974855.1 uncultured Rhodopirellula sp.
CCTGCATGCCGAAAACGATTCGAGTCAATTCCAGCTGATTGGCGAGAATGATTTCACCGCCGAAGATCTGCAGGAACTCGGGATTCAATTTGGAGTGCAAATTCAAGACGCCGGTGGGTATTCACGCGCTCGGTTTACCAAGATCGAAATCCGAGCCGAGCGTTTAAGCGGTTTGGCGACCGAGTCCGCTGATGCGATGTTGGCGAAGTTCAACGAGCAGCGTGAACAACTTCCTGATTCGTTCCACTACGACTTTCGTACCACGCCGCTTGATGAAGATGTTTTCCATACGTGGGGAAGACTGCACGATTGGAATCGATCCACAGGAGGCATCCTGGTCGATTCTGTGGGCACGGACCATTGGACCAGTGCCGGGATCTCACTGAAACACTCAATCCAGGGCGATTTCGATATGACGTTTGCCTTCGAACCGAATGAGCTTGCGGTCCCCAAAGAAGGCGACTACACGCAAATCTATTTGCAAGTGGAGACAACGGATGAGGATCGCACGCAGCTTAACGCCATGCTGACCAAATCGCCTCGCGGTGCGCTCGTCAGCCAAGGCCAATCCCGCACCCGCAACGCCCAGGGATACAGCTACAACCGACTAGGAAGTTTGGGGATTTCATCGCCTGACTATCTAAGACTGCTGCGGCGTGGCAAGAAAGTCTACTTCTATGCAGGGGTTGAGTCGAAAAAACATGAATATTTGATCGGGTCGACGAGTGCACCCGATGTGCCACTGAGTCCTTTCGGCGTTCGCATGATGCTGCATACGGGGGGCTCGGATCGCAAGTCGCAAATGCTGGTTAAGTCGATTGATGTGAAGGCCCAGCAGATGACGCGGCTTTCCGTTGCCCCCATCGCCAACTCCGATTATTCGAATCCGTTCGCGGGCTGTTCCAATGATGATCATCAAGCTACCCCCATTCGCCACCCGACTGCTGAGCATCGTTTTCGTGACCGGGATCATCACGGTCTGGTCACCGACGACTGTGGATGCTCAAACCATTCCCGCGGATTCGACAACGATATTGCAGCAACTCACCGAGCGTGATCTTGATCAAGCTCTCGATTCGCTTGGTGAACTCGCGGATCAGCCACTTGCATTCCGTGACTTTGCTTACAGCAGTTTGCCGTCGGCTGCAGCGGGCGTGAACCGCTCACTCGCTCAATTGAGTGCTGCTGAACAATTCGATCGGCTGGAAAAGTGGACGCTGCCTTCGGGGGATCGGAAGCACGTCCGTCTATTGGCGGTTCCCGTGCCAACCGACGCACCGCCGAGGGTGTTTGCACGATCGTTGGGGCAACGCCCCCTTGATTCAACGTTTGCAGTCGCATCGGTGGGACCAGTTCGAGGCTTCTTTTGCAGTGGGTGGATGCTTGTGCAAGCGGCCGATGAGGTGGGCCGATTGGCTCGATTGCGATCGACGCTCGAAGAACTCGAAACAGCCGACGTCGCCGGCGCGACTGAATTGCTGATGCTCGCTTACGCAGCGGGCAGCCGCGGCGACCTCGATCGTGTCAAAGCCTATTTACAAACGCTCGTGGCCGAAGATCCGGTGGCAGCCGGTGATTTGTCGCCCCACGCAATGCGGCAGGCAGCGGTTGCCTCGGCCGCACTGCTGCACCCCGAACTGCAACCGGTCGCCGAAACATTTTTGAACAACTTGGTGGACCGTGGCGGTCAAGCCGATGCGATCGCGTTGCGGCCGTTCCTGAGAATCGCACATGCCACCGCAGTGCAAGTTTACCGCGGGCAATCGAGCCCCGATGTATTGTTCGAGAACCGGCTGAAGTATTGGGTCCCCTTGACGGTGCGATCGGCGACCGATATTCAGCGCGGGCAACCCAGCGGGGTGTGGCTCTCGCACGAACGCCATCTCTTGCATCTCGCCGGTGGGACCACCGATGTGCTGTTGTTTCGCTTTCCGCTGGTTGGCGAATTTGAATTTGTTTGTGAGACGCAGGAAGGCGGTGCGATCGGCACCGATGGCGGCTTGGTCTATGGTGGTCTGCAATTCCAAGCTCTCGGCCGCAAGGACACGCTGCAAATTTGGGACGCCGACTCGGATCACCCAATGATTCGGCCTTCGCCCTTCGCTCGCTACGACGTGCAGCCTGTATTTAATCATGTGTCGATTCATTCGTCTAATGACGGGGCCAAGTTTGAGTCCAATTTTCATCCCGTTTGGTTCGATGATACAGCGGTTGGATCAAGTCCATGGATTGGATTGAGAAGCTCGGGCACCAAGCGGCCTGTGTTCCGAAACATTCAAATTCATGGAACGCCGACGATTCCTCAAGAGGTTCGGCTGACGTCTGGCGACCAGCTTCGAGGTTGGCAGTCGGGATTTTTTGCAGAGAGGCAGCCCCCGTTTCGAGCTGCGGGTGAAACGGAAACGCAACCGACATCCAGTTTTGACTGGCAGTTGCACTCGGGTGAGCTTCACGCAGCGAAACACGAGGTTGAAGCGGCCGCCCGCAAGCCAGGACTGCTGCAATACCAACGACCGCTGCTCGATGGCGAAGCGATCAAGTACGAGTTTATGAACGACGGCGATGCGACAATCGTGCATCCTGCGATCGGCAGACTCGCGTTTTTACTTGAATCCGGCGGTGTTCGAGTCCGCTGGATCACCAGCGGGGAAACCGAATGGACTGGATTGCAAAGCGACAACGCAGCGATCGAACCGTTGAACCGACGCGGCCCCCGACCATTGCCGCTGAAGGAAAAACAGTGGAACACCATTATCGTCAAACGGTTGGGTGGCAAATGTCATATCACACTCAATGATGAATTGATTTATCAACGTCCTGACGATTTTGACATTGTCCCCCAATTCGGCCTTTACCGATCTGCACGCACCGTGACATCGCGAGTGCGAAACGTGGTGATGACTGGCGACTGGCCTGAATCCCTTCCTGCTGATTTCGTCACCGAGCCGCTCCGTCCAAAGGATTGAGCAACGTCATTTGCTTAGGCTCCATCCCCGCGGGGCGTATAGGCAGGTGGAAATAACTGGGTGAACCCATTAACTTATTGAACGCAAGCGTTTTGGTCCTCCCGACGTCGTGTGCATGTTTCCTCTCGCTAAGCACCGGACGGCTTACTCCGTACCGCAAAGGTGTCTGGTATTGCGTGCCTTTTGCTGTCACTCACCTTTGTTTTTCGGCCGCTTGCATCCGCCCACGTGCAACTCCATCGTTTCTATCCTCCCGCCATCTGTGTTGGCAATAAAGCCACAGTCAAGGCCGAAGGCAAATTTCCCAATTGTCCAGTGAAAGCGGTGGTCAATCTTTCCGCGGATGCCGCGTCGGGAATCGTCTGGGTTCGCCTTATCGACGAGATGTCTGCAGCAAAGCTGGTGTCGTTATTGATCGAGCCCATTGCAACCATCGAGGAAATCGAACCGATCCAGAAGATCGCTGAAGCCACGGCACTCTCGCTCCCTACAGTCGTTTATCGTCGACTCGCCAACTCCATTCGAGATCTCTGGCTCAGTTTGCCTGCAGCCAAGAATTGAGTCACGACATTCATCGCTAGGGGCTCGCAATTGATGAGTTGCAGGAATGGGCCCATGATCTAAATCGCGATCAGGCTTGGGGAGACCTTCTCGCTTGTGCAGCTGTTACCGCTGCGCTTCAGCATCGTCAATCGATTGGTCTTCGAGTGCGATGGCGCTGCGCGTTTGCGAGTCCAGTACTGGCGGAGTCGGCGAAGCGTCGCTGCCACAACCAAGGGTCACGGCACAAACCGCCAGTAGCGTTAGAATCGAATATCGTTTCATGGGGAGTCTTTCTATGTTTTAGGTTTAGAATTACGAAGCGCGGCACTACTGAAGCTCAACGACTTCGCCGTCGTCGCTGACGCTCAGACGGCGAAATAAGTCGCCGTCAATCGATTCGCCGATGAACCGCGTCGAACCATCGGCTAAGGTGAAGTTCGTGCCTCCAGGATGCGAGGAACCGAAGAACGGAT
>CAXBHV010000853.1:0-3980 GCA_963974855.1 uncultured Rhodopirellula sp.
CGCGTCATCGATGTCAATTTGATCGGTACCTTTAACACATTGCGACTGTGTGGCGAGGCGATTGCGCGTCACGACCCTAATCCTGAGGGGGAACGAGGCGTGATGGTAATGACATCATCCGTCACGGCATTCGAAGGGCAAATTGGCCAAGCCGCCTATGCCGCGTCCAAAGGAGCGGTCGCATCGCTGACTCTACCGCTGGCTCGTGAGTTGAGTCAGCACGGAATTCGTGTCGTCTCGATCACTCCCGGTGTGTTCGAGACGCCGATGATGCAGGCCGCTCCCGAACGAGTGCGACAATCACTGATCGACCAGACCGTCTTTCCAAAACGTTTGGGACAGCCCGAAGAATTTGCGGCTTTGGTTTCTCACGTTTTTCAGAATACGATGCTCAACGGATGCACTCTGCGACTGGACGGTAGCGTGAGATTGGCTGCGAAGTAAAGGACTTTCAGAGGCCTTCGGAATCGTTGGTGTCGTAGCGGAACTCGTCAAGAGTTTCGACCTGTTCGGCGATTCACGAAAGTCTTGACGACTTCCGCTACGGCCAAATGCGTCACTTATAACATCGACGTCCCGACGCCCGCGCACCCTTTGTTTTGCTCAGAGACTTATGCACCATTGCTTACAATTCACTAGCTGCTGCCAATAGTAGTCGATCGTCGTTGTCTCGCATGCCGCGAAAACAGCGTTGCACATGCCGAAGCGAATCGGCGATGAAGAATCGGGCGACTGCTTCGTGGCTTCGATCATTACGCGTCAATTCGCTGTCAAGCCGACTGAGCGTGCAAGCGGTGGCAAACAACTCCATCGCGATCCATGCGATCCGCTCTAACACCAATTGACGTTCGAGCACTTCTTCGCGGTGCCGCACAAGAGTCCACTGGACCGTTGTTCCCAAATGCCGGATCTGCTTTCCAAGCTGCTTGGCAACCGATTTCAGCTCCGCCGATTGGACCGGTACGCCCGGCCGACGCAGTCGCAAACTCATCGCATCCCCTGCAAACCTGACAGCGGGCCCAACGGCGGTCAAAGGACGTTTTAGAGCATCGTTCATCTCTTTCATCTGCATCCCGGGTCCTCGAATCCCCGTCAGTGCAATGAACGACATCAACACCTCGTTGGCTCCTTCGCCGATTTGATTGATGCGGTGGTCGCGGAGCATCCGTTCGAGCGGTTGATCCGTGAAATAGGCGGCACCTCCGTAAATTTGAAAAGCGTCATTAACAATCGTCCATAATCGCTCGGTACTCCATACTTTTAGCATCGCTGTTTCGAGCATATAGTCTTCGAGTCCTCGGTCGATCAGTCCCGCGGTGACCGTGGTCGTCGCCTCCATCGCATAGGTCCAGGCGGCCATACAAGCGAGTTTTTTTTGCACGAGTTCGAACTCGGCCAGCGATCGCCCGAATTGACGGCGAGCGTTAGCGTGATCGGTTGCCAAACGCAAACACGTTTTTGCAGCACCGGTACAACAAGCTCCGAACGTTGTGCGGCCAAAGTCGAGCACTGTCAAAGCAACTTTCAGGCCTTTGCCAATCGGTCCCAAGATGTTTTCGCGCGGTACGTGCAGATTCTCGAACGCCAGCCGCGCCGTTGCAGTGCCGCGAATACCAAGCTTTTCCATCCGTGGTTCGGTGACTTGAAACCCAGGCATATCGGGCGTCACCAGAAACGCGGTAATCGCCGTATCGTTCGTCCCTTCCACTGGTGTTCGCGCCATCACGGTCAAGACGTCGGCGATCGCGCCGTTGGTGATGTAGCGTTTCTGGCCATTGAGCACAAAGTGGTTGCCGTCATCCGACGGGGTCGCAGTTGTTTGCACATTGGATGCATCCGAGCCCGCCTCGGGTTCCGTCAACGCGAACGCGGCGAGTTTCTTACCATGCACCAGATCGGGCAACCATTTTTTCTTTTGCTCGTCGGTGCCGAACAGCAACAAGCCTCGCATTCCGATCGAATGATGCGCGTTCACGAAAATCGAAGTCGAACTACACCGCGCCCCGATCACTTCGAGCAGCCGACAATACTGCATCTGGGAAAAAGATTGGCGAGCCCGTCGATCACGTCGCGAGGAATATCGGCATCGCGATCGATTTGCACAGGATCAAGATGTTGATCGCAAAATTCGTTCAGCTTGGACACCGCGACAGCCAGATCATCGCTTTGTTGCTTCGATAGCTGAGGATAGGGGAACACCCAATCGTCAACGAATCGGCCTTGGAAAAGTCCTTTGGCGACGCCTGTTGCCTGGGGTAGCGACCCCAACAATTCTTCGGCCTGTCGCATCTGCTGCTCACGCTGTTCCAACCGTTCCGCATGCTGTGTTGTGGGTTCTAATGCCATTTTGGATCTCGCTTTTCGTTGAAAGCCGCCAAGCCTTCGCGAGCTTCGTCGCTGTGACGAGCGGCCAGATGCATGTCGATCAAATTTGGCTTGTCGGCGGGGACGTTCTCTGAAAAAGATGTGTTGATAAGTGCCTTGGTTTTACGGATCGTATCGGGGCCACCGGCAACCACCGATCTTGCCAGCGCGACTGCGGAGTCCAACAACTCGGTTGCCGGCACGACGCGTTGCACGATGCCAATCTGTTGTGCTCGAACGGCATCGATGGGTTCACCTGCTAAAAACAAGTCTCGCAAATCACCTTCACGAACTTTATGTCGCAACACGTCCGTTACGAGCGCGGGCAGCAGACCGCGGCGGGCTTCCGGGAAGCCTATTTTCACATCCGTCGAGGCGATCACGATGTCGCATGCGGCCATCAGCCCCGCACCGCCCGCGAACGCTCCGCCTTGAACAACCGCGATCACGACCAGTGACGTCGACCGCAATTTCCCGAGCGTCTGCTTGACTGCTTCCGCCGACCGATCCACCAGGTCAACGTCAGCAGCTTCACGTAAATCCAAACCGGCAGAAAAGACAGGCCCCGCACCGCACAAAAGGACCACTCGGTTTTGCCGATCGTTCTCCAGTTGATCGAGTTCACGACAAAGCGACTCGAGCAATTCGATACTGAGTGCGTTGCGGCGTTCGGCTCGATTCAGGGTCAATGATTGAATGCCGGGCTGTATCACGGCGGTAAGAATCAAGTTATCCATGGTGTTCTTTTACATCCTCTGGCGTGTTTTTTGTCGAGTCCTGCTTTGGCAAAGGTATTTCCAACAATATCTGCCCAAGCGTTTTGCCTTGTGCGTCGGTTCGTAATCCTTGCTTCAGGATGCCACGAATGACAAAGTTCAACGCATGTAGATTCGGCAACGCGAAACGCTGGACTCCCTCAATCGATCGCCCTGAAAAGAAGGTCGCGACGCGTGCGGCTGTCAACCATTCCTTTAAGAGCGGCCAATCAGCTTGGCGACGGGCGATTACGCCGATGTTCGCACCGGTTCCCTTGTCTCCACTGCGAGCCAACGCAATGTCATAGAGACATGGGTGGACAGGGGCGTCGCTCGGGACAACCGACGAGGTGGCTTTACTTTCGGATCGGACTCCGGAATTCGGTTGCGAATCCGTTGCCGTCAGCGATGGTTCGCATGATGGCCGGTCGAAGTTTGCCGTCGACATGCTTTCAGTCGACTGCGTTTGCAGGAAGTCGACCTTTGGCGTGACATCATCTCGCGAGATCAAGCAGGGCCAATAACGGATGACCGGGTGGATTCGCGGTCGGCCTTCGGCGTACCCCGTCGTTCCTTGCGGCCCTGCGGTGATCAGCGGCATCATTTCGCGACTGAATTGTACAGCATCACGGTGCGAATCGACTTCCACGGCGACACGCAGTACCACTTCGCCGAAAGACGACGCGTCGTAATTGCTGATCACACCGGTTACGTCTGCCAGAGTAGCGTTCGCCCCCAGACATTCAATCAGACTGTCGCGAACTTGAACCCCTGATTCCCGCAGTCGATTCAACACGATTTCACCGCTGCGAAGTGCTTTTTCTTTTGCATCTCGTCCAACGATCGTCAGTGTTCCAGCGG
>CAXBHV010000854.1:0-3974 GCA_963974855.1 uncultured Rhodopirellula sp.
CGCCGTAGGATCGCGATTGGTTTGACAACGGAACAAAGAAATCAAACGTCCGGCTATTCGTATCGATCGAGTTGGACAGATGGCGAATGTTGAACGTCTGATCCAGCTGTGGCCAACGTCCACCTTGATCCTCGGCGAACTCGATTTCGATCGGCCGCTTTTCCTGGGCAGCTTGTTCCAAAAACGCAGCCTCGCGTTTGAATGCGTGACCAACGATGTAAAGCATCTGGTGATTCGATAAGTTCGCAAGCAATTGGCCCGCTTGCACCTGTTGCCCCAGTTCAACGGCCAGCTCTTGAACCTCGTAGGCGATCGGCTGGTCCTCAACCAATTCGTTGACAAAATTGGCCTGCTGGATTTCCTGTGGTGGCGTGCGATTTGCGAACGCGTCGATGTCTCGCACGGGCGGAGCGACGACGTCGACAGTGGAAACGAATGTTCCGGATTCAATCTGCTGCACTTGTTCCGGAGTCAGGCCACGCGTCAGCAACTCCTGGCGAGCGGCTTGGATCAATGTGTTCTGGCGACTGATTTCGCTCTCCAGCTCGATCATCTTGGAACGCGAAACAGCACCGATGCTGACCGCTCCGGACAACCGGTCGATTTCGGCTTTCACGATGGCGGTTTCCTGCCGCGCCTTGAACAACTGCGTCTGTGTGGCTTGCAAGTATTCGCTGAACAAACGCAACGAGAACAGCGGATCGCCCGGTCGCATCGTGTCGCCTGGGAACGCATGAATCGCGGTGACAACACCGACGGCTGGCGACGTAACGCCACGATCGGACAACCCCGGTCGGTCAGCAACTTCACCAGGGATGACGACCGTCCTCCAATATTCTTGCGGCCTGGCTGGTGCAGATACCAACCCGAGATTCTTCCTCGCCTGGGTGCTGATTTCCAGCACCGTTTGCTTCTCGGCCGGACTGCTCGACTGCCCATCTGCCGGCGTTTTACTCGCCTCGTGGCTACCCAACAATTCGGCTCGAAAGAACCAGATCACCCCGACGGCAATCATGATAATTGCGGGACCGATGAAGGCTCTCAATCGTGATTTTAAAGTTTTCATCATGGGTTCGTTCTCAACAGATTTCCAGCGGGCAACACCGACCGCGCAGCCTTAGCCACAGAGGTGAAACAGGATTGAGTAAGCAAGACGACAGCGGCAGCCAAAAGAGCAGTAAGGCCCGCAGCTGATGCCGTCGGATCACTCGGATTTGCACATGATCAAAGCATGCGCAAGGGAGCGTCCGCTATAGCCGAAGAGAGGCTGTGAGAAGATAGATCGGCAGTGTTGTCAGCGGATCTGGCGGAACGCTGGCGTGATATCGACACCGTGTATCGACCTTAATCGGCAGCGTTGACGCATCCAAATTCACAGCGTAAACATCAATCTCAAACGATTGAGAATGACGCGTCAGCGATTGCCCGGATGCCGTCAGATAAAGGGCATCCGAATCGTGGTCCGATACTGGCAATATGCCTTCGGCATCCGCAGCAAGGTCCTTTTCATCGGCATCATGGTGATGATCAGTTTCGTCACCATGATGATGGTCATGCGAGTGCAAATGGACATGCGGACGCAAGGCGTGACCATCCGGCTGAGCAACACCGGTTCCCGCGTGCGAATGAGGCAGAGCCTGCCCCAGCACAAAAAAGGGAATCAGCAGTAGTGAAACAAATCGGATCATGACACAAATTTTAGTTACTCATTGACCCAGTGACTAGAGCGGTTTCGAGGCGAGCGACAAGAAGTAACGTGAATACCAAGAACGAGAATTTTCAAACTCAATCTCACCATGTCCCTTAATTCCCTGCTAGCAACGCTACCGAACCAAGGCAAATACCTGCTCCGGTCAATCGGACAATCCAAAGGGATCCGCGTCCGTTTCGTCCGATTGAACTCCGAACGGGTCATCGGCCGACTCGCCTGCAGAATCCACCTCCTTGGGTTGTATTGGTTCCGTCGGCGGCACGACTTCGCTATCGGTTGTGGCAGGGGGGCGACGTTTCGTTTGCTCGCGCAGCGCGATGTACGAACCCTCGTGCAACCGATCCTCTTTGCCTTCACCGGCTTCGATGATGATTGCCGAGTGCGACAGTAGTCCTTCGGCTTTGACGTTGATGGCGTAGCATCGCGTTTGACACAAACCACAGCCGACGCACTTGTCATCCAGGACCACGGGCGCTAGATAGCCTGTGCCTTCGACCGGTTGGCCGGCTTCGTCAAGTTCGGTTCCGACCTGTGTGAATTCGATCGCGTGGTAGCCCGCCGCGTCACATTCTTGCACACACAAATCGCACGCTCCGGTGCCGGCAAAGGGCAGGCAGGTCGATTCGTTGACGATCGCCAACCCCATCCGTGCCGCCTTCTTCTCTTCGATCACCAGCGGTCGGATCGCACCCGTTGGACAAACTTGCCCGCAAGCGTTGCAGCTCGATTCACAGCCAGCCCAATCGGCCACCACCATCGGTGTCCAAAGTCCTTCTAGTCCTTGCTGGAACCCCTCGGGTTGCAACACATTGTTAGGACATGCTTTAAAACATTCGCCACAGCGGATGCACATTTCCAAAAACGATTGCTCGGGGACACTTCCCGGCGGTCGAACCAGTCGTGGCGAATTGGGATCATCCAAATTCGCTCCCCACGCCTTGGTCACACTGGCCAGCCCGATTCCGCCAACCGCGGCCGCCGTGCTGCCGGCGGCGAGTGAAAGGAAACCGCGACGCCCGAGCGGCGTCTCGTTTGTCGGCGGTTCATTGTTCACTTTGAGCTCGACGACGTTCCAGCGTTCGACGAATTTGATCGCGTGAGTGGGGCAAACACCGCCACAGGATTGGCACATCGTGCAATCCGAGGTGCGTGTGGTGAAGTCGGGCTTGATCGCATCAAACGGACAAATTTCGACACACTTGTTGCAATGGATACAGGACGATTCGACTTTGCGCTCGGTCACACGAAACAGATTGCCAAGCGAAAACACCGCACCGCTTGGACATACGTACTTGCACCAAAACCGAGGCCGTAAAAAACCCAGCGACAACACGGCGATAAACAGCCCGATCGAAACGAAATGGCCTACACCGATGCTTGGAACAAGATGCCAACCGCGAGTCACGCCGCTGTGCAGCGGATCACCGATAAACAACATCGCTCGGGTGATCACCGGTATCGCGGAAACAAACCCCGACACCAACACACCGAACACCGCGGCGATCAAAGTTCCTGCCAACAAGTAATATTTGATGTGAACCCACCATCCATCGTCAGCGACATTCAATCGCGTCGTCCGCCGAGCGATTGCCCAATCGAACAGGTCAATCGTGGTCCCCAGAGGGCATAGATACCCGCAAAACCCGCGAGGAATCAAAATACACACGATCAAGATCGCCGCCGCAGAAACCAATGACGCGATCCAACTGCGTGACGCGACGGCCGTCGACAAACTGACCAGCGGGTCGATCAGCAGAAAGCTTTCCGCCGGAATCAATTCCTTTTTGGTAAGATTGTCGGCATAGTGCGAAGGCCACGCTTGCGGATCACGCTGGGCCAACCGGAAGGAACCGGAACCACTCAAAAATGCATCCAACATTACCGGACTGGCTTCTTCACGCGGCGTCAAGCGAATCTGCTTTCCCTCGCGTCCAGTTACCACGAACTGTCCAATCGCAGTGATCGGTTCCGTGGCAGTCGCCTGGGCCGCGACGCGGTCGTCAACGACAAAAAGCGTCGCGCCGGATTTGATTTCCCAGTCAGATGGTGAATCCGAATTGGAAGTTTCCTGAGTCAAGACAAACTCGCCACTTTGCTGATCGACGGATCGCAGTGACCAACCCTGCGATACGCTACCGGGTGGCAGAGGGCGAGCACTGTAAGGCCAGCACACGTAGAAAAACAGCAGAACAAAGGTGACCAGACAGACCGATTGCACCACGCGTCGCACCGGCGTCGCCAACCAGGACACTCCCAATTTCCG
>CAXBHV010000855.1:0-3967 GCA_963974855.1 uncultured Rhodopirellula sp.
ATTTGACATCGACGATGTTCGCCAAGGAATTGTGCACGTCATCGGCCCCGAAAACGGCTACACCCAACCCGGCATGACGATCGTGTGCGGCGACAGCCATACTGCGACTCACGGTGCGTTCGGCGCTTTGGCGTTCGGAATCGGCACCAGCGAAGTGGAACACGTGATGGCGACCCAAACGTTGTTGCAATTCAAACCCAAGACGTTTGAACTTCGCGTGGACGGTGCGCTCTCGCGAGGCGTGACCGCCAAGGACATGATCCTGTATTTGATCGGCCAGATCGGCACCGCAGGCGGCACCGGCTATGTGCTGGAGTTCACCGGCGACTGCGTTCGTAATCTGACGATGGAAGAACGGATGACTGTGTGCAACATGTCAATCGAAGCGGGAGCTCGCGCCGGCATGATCGCTCCGGATCAAGTCACCTTTGATTACTTGCGAGGCCTGCCCGAAGTCCCCGCCGACTTCGATGCTGCCGTCGCTCGCTGGAAATTGTTGCCCACCGACGCAGGTGCGACCTACGACCGCTCGAACGTCTACCAAGGCAAAGACATCGAACCGCAGGTCACTTGGGGGACCAACCCCGGCCAAGTACTCAGCGTCAGTGCGTCGGTTCCTGATCCAGCCGACTTCTCCGATGCAACGGAACAGAAATCGACTGCTCAAGCACTCGAGTACATGGGATTGACCGCCAAAACCAAGATCCAAGATGTCTCGCTTGATCGCGTCTTCATTGGATCGTGCACCAATGCCCGTATCGAAGATTTGCGAGCGGCAGCCGAAGTGGTCAAAGGCCATCACGTTTCCAGCAACGTTGACGCGATGGTGGTACCTGGCAGCGGCCAAGTCAAACTGCAGGCCGAAAAAGAAGGTCTCGACAAGATTTTCAAGGAAGCAGGATTTGATTGGCGTGAGGCGGGTTGCAGCATGTGCTTGGCGATGAACCCCGACAAACTAGAGCCAGGTGAACGATGTGCCAGCACGAGCAATCGCAATTTTGAAGGTCGGCAGGGCAAAGGAGGCCGAACGCATTTGGTCAGCCCCGCGATGGCCGCCGCCGCCGCGATTGCCGGACGTTTTACAGACATCCGCGAGTGGGACTTCAAGTCGGTTTAGACTTTCTTCTGCTGCCGATCGCACCGTCACTTCAAGATTAAAATCCTTCACCCTCGCTTTTGATTCCCGACCTCACCCATGCAAAACTTCACCGTACATACCGGAAAAGCCGTTACGCTGGACCGCGCCAACGTCGACACCGATCAAATCATTCCCAAGCAGTTCCTGAAACGGATCGAGCGAACGGGATTTGGCCAGTTCTTGTTCTTCGATTGGCGGTTCCTCGATGATGGCACGACGCCGAACCCTGAGTTTGAACTTAACAAGCCGGAAGCTCAGGGGGCTTCGGTCCTGCTGGCACGCCAAAACTTTGGCAGCGGCAGCAGTCGTGAACATGCCGTCTGGGCATTAGACGATTACGGTTTTCGTGCAGTGCTTGCTCCTTCGTTTGCCGACATCTTTTTCAACAACTGCTTCAAAAACGGCCTGTTGCCGATTGCATTGTCGGAAGCCGATATCGACGAACTGTTCAAGCGTGCGGCCGAGAATCCGGACTACGAGTTGACGGTCGATTTGGAAAAGCAAACCGTGTCCGACAAGCTTGGGTTCGAGCGTAGCTTTGAAGTCGACGCGACCCGTCGCCACAACATGCTAAACGGTTTGGACGATATTGCGTTGACGCTTCAGCACGAAGACAAAATCTCGACTTACGAAGCTGCTCGCGCCTGGTAGAGTGGGCGGTAGCGAAAAATCGTCAAGCGTTTGGTTTTCCTGCTTTGGCTGCATCCGTTTTGAACGCAGATTTTACGTCGCCCGCGGCTATCGCCGTCGGCTCACAGGGACTGACCGAAGGTAAGCTTTCGTCGCCCAATAGCCACGAAAAAAGCCCGACGGACTCGTCCCAGCTGGGTCGGCAAACTTGAAATGCGATGCGGGTCGCTAAGCTCAAGTTCGCCCCGGGACGTTCACGTCGGGCTCTTTGCTCAAATTACTTCGAGCAAACTCTGTCTGGCCGTGTTCTAACGGCGAGCGGAACTGTCCGCTTGAGCTGCGATTTGCAAGTGTCCGAACAACGTTTGCTCACGACGCACGATATAGAACTTTGCTTTGGGACCGCGTTGCATGTCGGGATGCTCGAGGATGCCAGCCAAGTCGGCCATGTTCGAGGTTTGCCAGCCATGAATGCCTAGCAATACGTCGCCCGTGGTGATCCCTTGTTGGTCCGCAGGCGATCCGGGACGAACGCCCGCAATGTACAACCCGCCACGGTACTTCGTACGCATCCGTGTGTTCAGGCGGCGAATGGTTGATTCCGCAACCGGACGCACTTGAATGCCAATTCGCGACCACGCCAAATCTTCGGTTGTCGAAGCTGCCGACGCAGGCGGTTGCTCGGTACGCATCGCCAAGTCGATTTGTTGTCCGCCTCGCTCCACTGCAAACTCAAGTTGCTCTCCGGGGCTGACGTTCAACATCGCCAAAGCAAAATCAAGTCGGTCATCCACTGGCTGAGAACCAACGCGGACCACGCGGTCACCCGGCTTCAGCCCATCCCGTGCGGCGGGGCTGCTAGCGGAGACATTGGCGACAGTCACGCCGTCACCGTCGCGGGGTCCGCCGTTTGTTCGCAGACCTGTCAATAAACGCTTCTCGTTATGCTCGTTGATCATCTCGGTCACGATATCGACCACTTGATCCATCGGGATGGCAAACGCGATCTGCTGAGCTCCGACGCGAACGGCGACGTTGACTCCGATCATGTCTCCATCAATGTTCAATAGCGGGCCACCCGAGTTTCCGGGATTGATTCCGGCACTGATTTGAATCAAATCGTGATACTCCTGTGACTCATTCACAGGTACATCGCGATGCAACGCACTGACGATACCCTGCGTGCTGGTGTGGACGTATCCAAATGCATTGCCAATCGCAATCACACTCTCGCCGACCATCAAATCGCTGCTGGTTCCGCGTGGGATTGTCGGCAGAGGACGATCCACGTTGACTTTGATCAAGGCCAAGTCGTTGCGAACGCGAGCCGCAATCAACTCTGCGGTCGTGGTCTGGCCATCGTCGAGCGTGACCAGGATGTCGTCGACATCTTCGACAACGTGAAAGTTTGTGATCACGTAACCGCGAGGATCGATGACCACCCCGGTTCCCATTCCGTTGACCTGGCGGAACGAATCAGGCCCATTGGCTCCGGCCATTCCAGCAGCGGTTGCACGCACGGTCTTTTGACCATGAATGTTCACCACAGCAGGTGCGGCGCGGCGAATTGCCAGAACCGTTGGCGTTTGCCGAGCACTAGATATGTGAGAGCGGTCGCCGCTTTTGTCCGAATCACTCGGCATTTGAGCTGGCAGCGACAGCGTCGAAGTAGCCAGCGAAAAGGCAAAGCTGGCAAACATCAAGC
This sequence comes from uncultured Rhodopirellula sp., assembly GCA_963974855.1. Taxonomy (GTDB): domain Bacteria; phylum Planctomycetota; class Planctomycetia; order Pirellulales; family Pirellulaceae; genus Novipirellula. The sequence goes on from CAXBHV010000855.1 coordinate 3,474, forward strand.
GGCCGACAGCCGGACAACGTAGGGTTGTTGGTAGCATATATCCCTAGACCCGAATCTTTCGGATGCACGATCATCAGCGGACTCCACAACGCCCGCTGCCCAAACACCGGTATCACCGGTATGGCTGTTTGCATCGGAACAATCCGCTCATTCGCTTGTGCGTTTTGAACGCGCGCCGCAAGGTTTACCAGGCTTAACATCTGGAAAGAGAAACAGGGCCTTCCCCGATCCGAAGCTGCGAAAGAGTGAGCGATTCTCCGTAGAAAGCCCGAGTTTTTCGAGGGTTCACAACCACCTGGTGGGCGTCATCGCTAGCCAAAAGTCGCGGTCAAACTGGGGACTGCGAAGCCGTCAGGCAGGAGGCTTCCAGCATATGGCCGTTTTGACACTAGTTCGACTGTCCCATTTCGTGAGCCGAACTCGCTAGCGTCGGGCCGCCGCTCGGTAAATCGCGGACAAAAAGAGGCCCGCGGCTAGCGCCGTCGGCTCACAAA
>CAXBHV010000856.1:0-3966 GCA_963974855.1 uncultured Rhodopirellula sp.
GGACTCCGTCGTATTACGGAGAGTACCAAGCAGGTTCATTCGCGATTTCCAAATTGGCAAACTGTGATCGAAAAGCCGGGACCAACCGATTGGACGCTCGATTATTTGCCGGTCGGACGTTTGCAGGTGAACCACCGATTGCGTCACGTGCTGGAGAGTACGCCTGCGGAAAACAACTCGCCGCCCTCACCGACACACAATTCTCAAACGCATAATTCATCGCAATCTCCTACCGCAACGCTGGCAAAGATCGATGTCCCCGAAAGTTTGCCAATCGTGCTGCACCGCCGATTGCATTGTGGTTTGCTGATCTCTGCGTCCCCGGAGGGACTCGATCAAGCGATTGACATCGCTCATCAAGTGTTGTGGCGAATGTTGACTGGCGCTGCTCCGGGGCGAGCCAAATTGACATTGATTGACCCCGTCGGACGCGGCCAAAATTTCACCAGCTTTATGGCACTCGCTGACCATGACCCATCGCTTGTAGGACACCGCGTTTGGACGAGTGAAACGCAAATCACCGAGCGACTTGGTGAAATTGCGCAACATGTTGAAGATGTACTGCAAGCGAGTTTGCGTGATCGCTTTCAGCGGATTGAAGATTACAACGAACTTGCAGGTTCGATGGCCGAGCCCTATCGCATGATCGCGGCGATCGGTTTTCCCGAAGGTCTGACCCGTGAAAGCTACAAACATCTGCAAGCGTTGCTCGAAAGCGGGCTACGCTGTGGAGTTTTCACGGTCATCGTGTCCGATAAATCCAAACCGTGGCCATCGGAAACGCCGTTGCCGAAAACCGACAAATTGCTGCGTCTTGACCTAAACGACGATGGCGAGTGGCGTGTGATCCAGGATGGTCTCGATGACTTGCCGTTCCAACCTGATCCTTCGCCGCCCGTGAAATTACGGTCCGCTTTGGTCGAAGAAGTCGGACAGGCTGCCATTGCCGCTTCGCGAGTCGAGATCCCACTAGCGGATATTTTGAAAGATATTCATCTACTTTTTCGTTGTATCTTTTTTTACACTCATCCTCAAAAGTAAAGTCATAGCTCATATTTTGAAAGATATTCAAGCTGCGGGCGGATCCACCGCTGACCGCATCAATATTCCGATCGGCAGCCAGGGTGCAAACCGGCACCTGTCTCTCGATTTGGGTGAGGGCGTTCGCCAACACGTTTTGATCGCAGGGAAAACGGGATCAGGAAAAAGTACCCTGCTGCACGCAATCATCACATCAGGGGCCTATCGGTACACGCCCGATGAGCTGCAATTCTATCTGCTCGACTTCAAGAAGGGCGTTGAATTCAAACCGTACGCCGAAGCTAGTTTTCCGCACGCGCGTGTGATTGGGATCGAAAGCGAGCGAGAATTTGGCCGCAGCGTACTGCAACGACTCGATGAAGAACTGCGCGGCGAGAAATTTCGTGCCGCCGGTGTACAAGAACTGGACGAATATCGTAAGGCGAGCGGGCAAAAAATGCCTCGCATCATGCTGGTCGTTGACGAGTTCCAAGAGTTGTTCATCCGCGATGACCGCTTGGCGGGCGATTGTGCGATGTTGTTGGATCGCTTGGTCCGGCAAGGTCGTTCGTTTGGGATGCATGTCGTTTTGAGCAGCCAGTCGTTGGCCGGGGCTTACTCGTTGCCCCGCGCGACGCTCGGTCAAATGGCCGTACGGATTGCAATGCAGTGCAGTGAAGCAGACGCCGCGTTGATTCTCGCCGACGATAACACAGCCGCTCGATTGATCAGCCGTCCTGGCGAAGCGATCTACAATGATGCCGGTGGTTTGATCGAAGGCAACCAACCATTTCAAGTCGCATGGCTGTCCAATTCCGCTCATCGCGAAATGTTGCAGTCGATCGCACATCGAGACCAAGGCCACGTTCAATCGCTGCCTCCGGCGGTGGTGTTCGAGGGAAATCGACCTTGTCGCTGGACGCCGGTCCTAGCGAACCAAGTCGTGCCTTCGTCCGAGGACAAATCGCTGTACGGATTGCTGGGTGAAGCGGTCGAGATTGGGCCTCCGGTCGCTGTGAAATTGACTCGGGACACGGGCCGCAATCTATTGGTTATGGCACCGGGGGATTCACGCGGATCCGTCGTGGCGACCTGTGCGGCCAGTTTCTTCAAATCCGATCCGCGTACTGAAGTAATTTATTTCGACGGCGCACGCGTGGATGACGGCGAGTCTGTGGGACCATGGCTAAGTGAATCAGGCATCTCGTCAAAAGTAATCAAACTGCGTGACGTTGAAAGCGAGATCGTTCGCGTGCATGGGATCGTTCAAGAACGGATGAAGGAAGATGGCGATTTCCCTCCGATCATTTTGGTTATCGATCCGTTGGAACGTTTTCGCGACTTGCGACAAGAGGAATCGTTTAACTTTTCACTCGATGCCGCCGCAAGTTCCGTCAGCGGTGCAACGGCCTTGCAAGAGTGTTTGCGTGACGGTCCGGCGGTGAATGTGTATTCAATCGTGGTCAGCGGATCGGCGGAAACATTATCCCGATGGTTGCCGCGTGCCTCGCAGCACGATTTAGAACTGCGAGTGCTCGGACGTATGAACGCGTCGGATTCTGCTCTGTTAATCGATACACCAATGGCGTCCGAATTGTCGGCCGCCACGATGTTGCTGTACGACGATACGGATGGTCGGATTAGCAAATTCCGCCAGTGCGATCTTCCCGATCCGGCGGACGTCAAAGCTTGGCTGACGTCCTCCTGATTTTTATCGATTTACCAGTAGTCCAATTGGCGAAAGTCGGACCCGCTGTATGGCTGATGTCATTTTGAGATGGCGTTGCGTTGTCGAAGTGATGACGCCCCAGCGGGGTCGGGCTGCGTGAAACACGTAGAATATGCGTTTATTACTGTTTGGCACGTCCAGTGCATTGTGAAACTCCTATCTGTCAAACCACGATTACGGAGCCTTCACAATGTCACGCCTATTCACTCTCGCCACCTTGTTATCGGTAGCATTTGCATCAAGCCAAGCCGATGCCCAGATATCCACGCCCACGCAAATTCAGCATTCGCAACCGTATTACGGCCCTGTGCATGGAAGTAATTGGGACCACGATTATTGGCACCACGCCCCTGCACCCCACGTTCCCAATGTGGTTCAGTTGGACGACTATGCGGATCAATTAGCCAAGGTTGCTCGCCATCTGCACGAAGATGCCCACAAGTTGTCGCAGGACTACGAGCATTCGCATTCGATCGAAGGCTACGTGGATCAGATCGATCGCCTGCAACAGCACATGCACACGATTTTGCACGAAGCAGCTGAGCAGAACCGACAATCCACAGGTTTGACGGATCACATCAAGAGCGACGTCCGTCAAGCGAAAGCGTTGTTAGCTCGGCTGTATGGTGAACTACAGCATCAAGGCTATGACGGGGCACGCACGAACGATTTTTATGCGATGGCCCATATGCGAGAAGTGATTGTGTCCGAAGCGAATCCGTTGATTCGTCAACTTGAGATCGCACTGTATGGATATTCGCAATCCGATGATTTTCATCGCAGCTACCGTCATCCGGTTCCATCGCCGTGGTACGGCAATCATGGAATTTACCACCATCACTAGTCATCGTTGCCGGACGTCTCCGACGTCCGAGTTACCGTAGCAAAGCGGCTAGTTCGATTTGGCGGCGATGACCAATCGGCCTCGCATGCCACTTCGTAGCCGCGTTTGGGGATTATCAACAGTAGCCCACAAACGCACTTGGCCCGTAACCGGATGGACTTCGGGTGAAACAAAGGTCACGCTGCCGCTGAACTCGGCGGAGCGGTCAGAAGCATCGTCTGGTCGAGGAAGTTCTTCGCAAATGAATTGTACGTGCCGGCCGACCAGTTCCGAGCCGTATTTGCGGCCGTCGATGAAGCACTCCACACGAATCGGGTCGAGCGAGATGACTCGGATTAGCGGCTTTCCTGATTCCACTGATTCACCCGGCTGG
>CAXBHV010000857.1:0-3966 GCA_963974855.1 uncultured Rhodopirellula sp.
TCCTACTGCCAAGAATCACTCCTGATGCCGCGAATGGTCCACAAGTTGCGTGTAGGACATCGTATCGCTTTGCGCTGTCGTTTTGGCGTCAAAGTGTGTGTTTACTCAATGAGGTGGTAAAGAACCAATGATGCTTTACTTTTTGTTTGTGTTGCCACCCTTCCTGCTTGGTCTGTATGCCCAGTGGAAGGTGAAGTCGGCATTTGCGCAAATGAGCAAGATATCGACTCGAATGTCGGGTGCCCAAGCGGCTCGCCGGATGCTCGATAGCGCTGGGTTAAATTCGGTAGGCATCGAGCAGGTCCGCGGAATGTTGAGCGATCACTATGATCCGCGTGCAAAGGTGCTGCGGTTGAGCGGTGACGTTTACAACGGACACAATATGTCGGCGGTCGGCGTTGCCTGTCACGAGGCGGGGCACGCGTTCCAGGACGCTCAGAATTACGCACCGTTGATGATTCGCAACACCGCAGTCCCGGCAGCGAACTTTGGTTCGGGCGCGGGGATTTGGATGTTGTTGGGTGGGATCTGGTTCGGCATCCCCGCCCTGGCATGGATTGGCGTGATTTTGTTCGCGGCGGTCGTTTTTTTCCAGGTGATCAACTTGCCCGTGGAATTTAACGCCAGCTCACGAGCACGAGAGCAACTTGTCGCGCAAGGGATCATCGCGGGCAACGAAGAGCATTATGTTGCCAAGGTTCTCAATGCTGCAGCATTGACTTACGTTGCGGCAACGCTGCAATCGATCATGACGCTGGCGTACTACCTGTTCATCCTGTTAGGCGATCGCCGCTAAATGTGAGAAAGGCTTCTAGCCTGACATCGAGTTCCCTCGCGGATCATTTCAAGCTACGGTAGGACGATCCCCATTCGTCCTACCGTTTTTTTGTGGTGCCCTTATGAGCGAACCTGATTACTTTGGTGCTCTTGAAAATGTCTCCCCCGTCCAAACCAAAGCAACCGGGCCGACCGGAAAGCTGCCTCTAAGTGACGAGATTCTGCGAAACTGGAGCAGCGGCGATCTGTTTGGATTGACCCAAAGCGTCGGTATGGGATTCGACCCGCGGCGTGTTCTGGGCGACCAATATCTGATCCTCAGCACGCAGGGTGGGATGCGAAATCCCGATGGCACCCCGATCGCACTTGGTTACCACACCGGGCATTGGGAAGTCGGTTTGCTGGTCCAGGCGGCGGCGGAACAAGTTTGCAAAAACGACGGGGTTCCCTTTGCCGCGTTTGTCAGTGATCCATGCGACGGACGGACCCAGGGAACGCAGGGAATGTTCGACTCGCTTCCCTATCGAAATGATGCGGCGATGGTGATGCGGCGTTTAATCCGCTCGCTGCCTCAGCGCAAAGGAGTCATCGGCATCGCGACATGCGACAAAGGATTGCCGGCGATGATGATGGCACTGGCCGGATGCAGCGGGCTTGCCAACGTGCTTGTTCCTGGCGGCGTGACGTTGCCGCCCACCGTGGGTGAAGACGCGGGGAAAGTCCAAACGATCGGCGCACGCTATTCACGCGGTGAAATGTCGCTCGAAGAAGCCTCGCTCGAAGGCTGCCGAGCGTGTGGAACGCCAGGCGGCGGTTGCCAGTTTTTGGGGACCGCGGCTACTAGCCAAGTCGTTGCCGAAGCCCTTGGGATGACCGTACCACACGCGGCACTCGCTCCGAGCGGTCAACCGATTTGGACAAAATTGGCTCGCGATTCGGCCGAAGCATCAAGGCAAATGGTGCTGCGAGGCCAATCGCTTCGCGACGTTTTGACGGACGATGCGATCTTTAACGCGATGTTGATTCACGCGGCGGTCGGAGGCAGCACGAACCTGTTGCTGCACATCCCTGCAATCGCCGCTGCCGCCGGCCTGAAACGGCCTGACGCTGCTGCGTTTCGCAAAGTCAACCAAATGGTGCCTCGCTTTGTCGACTGTTTGCCCAATGGTCCCGTCGGGCACCCCACGGTGCGTTTGTTCTTAGCGGGCGGTGTTCCCGAAGTCGCATGGCATTTGCGAGAACTTGGACTGCTTCGCGCCGATGCAATCACGATCACGGGCAAAACATGGAACGAATTGATCGACGAGTGGAGAGCGAGTGATCGGCGTCAGGTTTGTCGCGACCGCCTCGTCGAAGCCGATGGCGTCGATCCTGATGAAGTGATCATTCCGCCTGCCGAAGCAACGCGTCGCGGGATGACCAGCACGGTTTGTTTCCCCAGCGGCAATCTCTGTCCCGAGGGCTCGGTGATCAAGGCGACGTCGATTGACCCGAGCGTGGTCGACGAAGACAGCGTCTACCGAAAACGGGGCCCGGCCCGGGTCTTCACCACCGAACGTGCTGCGATCGCCGCGATCAAAGGCCAAACCGAACCAGCGATCAAAGCCGGTGACGTGATCGTGTTGATCGGCCGTGGGCCGCTTGGTTGTGGCATGGAAGAGACGTATCAGATCACCTCGGCACTGAAGTACTTGTCGTTCGGCAAAGAAGTGGCCTTGATCACCGACGCTCGTTTTTCCGGGGTCAGCACCGGGGCCTGTATCGGACATATCGGCCCCGAGGCATTGGCGGGCGGCCCAATTGCCAAGATTCGCGACGGCGACATCATCGAGATCGAAGTCGACCGAGTCTCGCTAACCGGCAGGGTCGATTTGGTGCTCGAAGAGGGTGCCCCCGAAACGACGGTCGGGCAGCGGTTTGCCGCACGCGGACCGCACCCGGATTTGGCCGTCGAAGCGGAAATGCCCGCCGATACGCGATTATGGGCAGCCCTGCAACAAGTCGGCGGGGGAACTTGGGGCGGCTGCGTGTACGACGTGGACGAAATCGTAGCGACGCTTGAAGCGGGGCTAAAGGCAAGACAGGGGCAATGAGAAAGCCGTTGGCATAAATCGGCTCTTGAGTGCAACGATGCCGCACATCGGTTTGCTGACGAACAACCTTTCGCTCGTGGGGGAAACCGCAGCATAAAGCCCTTGCGATGCGGGGCGACTCGGGGATAATTCGTTCAATCTTGAACTCACAAACTCTTCCTCAAGCACTCAGGTAGCTAGTCATGGCTTTGGTTCCACTTCGCGTTGTACTCGACCACGCAGCAGAAAATGATTACGGCGTTGCCGCGTTCAACGTCAACAACATGGAACAGATTCAAGCGATCATGGAGGCGGCCGAAGAAACCGATTCGCCCGTCATCATCCAAGCATCGCGTGGCGCTCGTTCGTACACGCAAGACAACTACCTGCGTCACTTGATGATCGCAGCGACTGAGTTGTACCCACACATTCCCATCGTGATGCACCAAGATCATGGCAACAGCCCTGAGACTTGCTTGTCGGCAATCGACAACGGTTTCACCAGCGTCATGATGGACGGCTCGCTCGAAGCCGACGGCAAGACCCCTGCCGATTACGATTACAATGTTCGCGTTACCGCCGAAGTTGTCAAAGCCGCTCACGCTCGCGGCGTCAGCGTCGAAGGCGAACTCGGTTGCCTCGGTTCGCTCGAATCGGGTGGCGGCGAGCAAGAAGACGGTCACGGTGCCGAAGGCGTTTTGACTCACGATCAACTGTTGACCGATCCTGATGAAGCCGCTCGCTTCGTTGCCGAAACCGGCGTCGATGCTTTGGCGGTTGCGATCGGCACCAGCCACGGAGCGTACAAGTTCACCAAAAAGCCAACCGGTGAAGTTTTGGCAATGAGCCGAATCGAAGAGATTCACGCGAAATGCCCTAACACTCACTTGGTCATGCACGGCAGCAGCTCGGTGCCACAAGAGCTTCAAGACATCATCAACAAGTACGGTGGTGAAATGAAGCAAACCTATGGCGTGCCTGTCGAAGAAATTCAACGTGGTATCAAGAGCGGTGTTCGCAAGATCAACGTCGACACCGATTGCCGTATGGCGATCACCGGTGCGATCCGCAAGGTATTGACCGAAGACAAGGGTGCCTTCGATCCACGTGCTTATTT
>CAXBHV010000858.1:0-3965 GCA_963974855.1 uncultured Rhodopirellula sp.
CTCAAGCCAACCGCGTCACACACCCCCGCCGCGATAGCGGCTTACTTGAACCATGAAATGCACGGGAGAACGGGTGGTTCGTTTTCTCGTCTGCTTGCAAGTCGTTCGCCCGTTCCCCGTGATTTCTACCGTTCTGCGATCACTCGACTTCACGCAATACACTCGCGTTCGCCTTCCTCTTACCCTGCTGGTGCTCACGCAATATGTTTGATGACGTTCCAGGTGACTTCGTGCATGGTGCTGTTCAAGCCGCTATGCGGGTCAAATCAAACTCGAATCGGGATGACCTCGCTAACCTCATCGATACCGTTCTGCGCGACGAGGGGTGTGAGTGCGAAGGAAGAGCGACGTTAGCTGGCGGAATGCCAGCTTCGGCTCTTTACCACGATCTTCCATACCTCATGCTGTCCGTTTCGCCTGAACGCGACGGCAGCATCGACGTCAATTTGTATTATCACCGCGAAGCTAAAGACGAACTTCAGGGATGGATCGATAGCTTCTCCCGCTCAGCTTTACCGATTGGATTAACCGTTGACGTCTACGAGGAACCAAGCACAGGACCGTTTTGACGGTCCGGAAAAGACGCAGAACAATGGGTTGGACGCGGAGACCTCGAAAGCGTTGTGTTAAAATGGTCGATCTTTCGCTCGGCCCCGGTCAACCCGGCCGACTATGAAGTCCGAGGTTGGCAAGTGGTGTTAAAGTGTTTCTCTTGTCTTATTTCATTTTTTTTCCGCGGGTGGTGGTGGGGTGCCGTCGCCGGAGGCATTTTTCGGTCGCTCGCCCGTCAGTGGCGACCGAAAAATGACGCAGGCGAAAGGCACTGGCAGCCACGTCGGTTGACTCGAGTTGCGATTCGGTCAATTCCGGCTCTGCCGGCGAACTAATCAAGGAGTTGGATTAAACGACTATTCGAGGTGTGAACGCTCTTTGTCCTGGTGGGCCGGCGTGCTTCACGCCGGCGGCGTCCCCTCAGTTATCCGTGCACGGTTCCAGCCTCTTGGTTCGGCTAGCAGCGTGTCTTGGCATTCGCTTGCCTGGAGGCTTCTTGTGAGCAGCAAGCGTCTTCCTTCGGTACGGCACATTCTTTAGGGCGATGTGTCGGAAGGTTCTACCGGTCGCTTGAGGGCAACCGGGCCTAAAGTGAACGACTTCCGCATCAGGTTTGGTCGGTGCTCGGTACTTGGGGTAGGTCTGTTCCTTGGTGTTTCGGGCAGGGTGAGTGTTGCGGACTCCTGTGGGTGTTTGCGGGTGAGCGGGTCAGTAAAGTTTGAGTTGTGAAGAAGCGTAAAGCCGCGAGATCCGATTCGTTACGACGATGTCATTGCATCAGTCAGCCGTACTGGTTGTTCTCATGGCGAAAGGTTTATTAAAGCGAGCAAGGCCGATTCGTTACGTCGATGTCGGTGCATCAGGCAGGGGTTACTGGCTTTCTTGCTCGCGGTGGTCGGTTGCGTGTTTGGCTAGTCCGCTTGGTGGGGCGTTGAGTTCGCGTTGATCGTGTGGCGGCCGAAGGTTGTTTTGACGATGTGCTGCGATTCTCTGTTGCCAGCGTCTGTTTCCTCCCGCTCGTTTGACTGGTTTTCGCTTCCTTCGATGCTTTTGCCTCTTTCGCCAACCGGCGTTTGCGTTTGTGACGGCATTCCTTCTTGGGCATCGCCGCGAGTTCCGCTTCGTCGATTGGCAGTTTTCCATCGTAAGATTTTGTCACCGCAATCATCTGTGCAGGGTCCCAGTCTCGCTCATCTCGGAGCAACGCCCAAGCGATCACGGCGAGCTTGCGAGCCAGTGCGATCGCCGCTTTCTTTTTTCGAGTCTTTTGTTTGCCGCAGATTCGCTCGTAGACTCCCTTGGCCCAAGGGTTGTAACGCAGCGATGCCCAGGCACACTCAACCAGAATGGTTCTCGCCAGTGGATTGCCTCGTTTTGTGATACGTCCGTTGCGATCGGTCTCGCCCGATTGGTATTGACGAGGCACCAGGCCGAAGTAGGCGGACACTTGTCTTCCGTTGTCGAAGCGATGAGGATCGTCGATACAAGCGACGAGGATCTCGGCGGTGCGAGGCCCGACGCCGGGGATCGTTTGCACGCGTCGAATCCGCTCATCGGTTTTGCCGATCGCCTCGAGCTTTTTGACCACTCCGTCGAGTTGCTCGGTGAGTGAGTCGAGGATGGTTAGTTCAATATCGAGTTCTCCTTTCCAGAGTTCGTCGGCATCGCAGTCGACCAGCGGCTTGCGAAACGAGTTGATTTTCTCACGACCGGTGTACCAGGCTTTCTCTCCCGAAGCGAGTTCGATTCCATGGTTGACGAACCACGCGTGGATGGTGTTTTTGGTCTTGTTGATTCTCTGGTCAAGCGTCTTGCGATATTTGACCAGAGAGCGAAATTCACGGTGCTGTGGCGATGGCGTGTGGACGGCTTTGAGTTCTCCCATGGCAGCCATGCGAGCAAGTTTCAGCGCGTCGTCACGGTCGGTTTTACGTTTGACGTTGGCCCATCGCCAAGCTTCCTCGTTGGTGCTGCAGACGAGAGTTTCTAGTCCGAAACTTTGCGCCAAATCATTGATCCAGCCCGAAGGGCCGCATGCTTCCATGACGACGAGATCCGCTTTCGCACTTTTGAAGATGCTGGCGATGTGTTCGCGGTTGGTGGGCGTGGTGAGGAACTTTGATTTTCTGGTTTTGGAGTTAAAGAAGCAGGCCACAGAGTTGAATTTGCCGAGGTCTAATGCGAGAATCTTCATGTGTACTTTGATCCTTGTGTTTGGTGGGTGGAATGAATGTGACCGGCAGCCGCACGCTGCCGAGATCACGGGTCCGAGTCGCCAGTTATTGTGAACAAATGGCTCTCGCCCATCAAACCTCGGACTTACATGGATTCTTTACCCGACTGAAATACCTGCGACATGACGATACGCACCGCACTGCTTGCAACCGCTTTCATCGCGGTTTGTTTTGCTTGCTTGGCAACGCGTAGTCAGCTCCTGATCTCACTGCTTCTTTACGCAACGGGTGCAACGCTATCCGTTGCTGCAGCGGTCGCGGCATGCACCCCCGCACCGAGACGGAATTCAATCGCTGCATTCGCTCTTTCAGGGTTGGTATTCTTCGTTTTTGACTGCCAAAATTCGTACTCGTTGTCGTCGTATTTAGCAGATGCGTACACTGAACGCTTTCTTGACAACAGCAATCGCATTTCGTACACGCCCAACGTTGAAAGCAAGTACGCTAATGCAAATGCAACGACTTACACCGTCGATGTCCCTGAGGTTCCAAAGCGTGAACTTCACGTTTTTCGTTCCTTTCTGACCATGCTGACCGCATTCGTATCTGGTATTCTCGTTCGGTCCCGCCGTGCGCCACGAAAAGACGGCGGGTAACCACCCCCGTGCACCGAAGGACGGCTTGCGCGGTTACAAAAATGGAAAATCAATCGTCCGTCCTCGGTGACGGGTACCGTTACCCGACTGAATCACATCGGTTTCGACACTGACCAATGCTCCAACAACAATCTCCGGACGAACGACGATTGCGCCGAATCAAATCTGTTGCCGCGTTCATTCTGTTTGGATGCATTGTTATTTCCGTCTTCGGAACGGTTCGCGGAATGGTGCGGAGTTTCAATACAATTGCACTTGGAGGATCAGCACCGATTGAAGCGGACCTCGCAGAATCAATTCAATGGTCGATGACACTTACACGCAGCTTGATACCTGTCACGTTTATCGCTGCACTTGTTTGGATCGGCAGCTGGTACAAGCTTCGAAAGCCGCTTACCATCGGCATAGGTTCCGGTCGATTGGCTGCGGATGATCCCGGCCACCAACGCAATCAGCAAAACGGCGGGTAACCATCGCGTGAACGTGCGGACTGGCAAGGTCTTGAAGACTAGCGGGTGGGAATCCCGCCTGAGTAACTGTTAGCCACAGGCTCAGTATCGAGTTTTGCAGCCAACCTATAAGC
>CAXBHV010000859.1:0-3959 GCA_963974855.1 uncultured Rhodopirellula sp.
AAGAAAAAGTCACCTCCAATATCCTACAACAAGCCCAAAGTTTTAGCGGACCAGCGCTAGTGCCGGTTGGGTGGTGACGAAACCGTGGCTAGCGCCAAAACGGCTAACTAAATCAGCAGTCTCGAAGTTGGTGGAGAGGTAGCAGAAAGTCCATCGCAAACCTCCCAACTGCAGCATCTAAAAACGGCCGGAATTCGCCGAGCGATCAGCGACTTTGCCGTCGGGCGACCCTTTTTGGCATCGCAGTGGTTATGCTATTGGCTCAGCCAATACTACCAAGAACCTGCCTTCCGAAAATCCCTCCACTACGGTGACGCCCATGCCTCGATCCTCGCGTTCCATCATCCCACTCCGTTCAGTGTTGTGTCTCGTTTGTTTCATCGCTACCGCGAACGCCCATGCACAAGAAACAAAGCCGGCGTCCGCCGAATCGACTCCTGCCGTTCGGGCCTTCATCGACGACGATGGACCGGGCTGGCGATCTTTGACCGAATCCGATTTCACGCATGTCAACAGCGCGGCGGATACATGGTCGTGGAACGATGGCGTATTGCACTGTACCGGCAAACCGGTTTCGGTGCTGCGAACGACCGAGCCGGTGAAGAACTTTGAAATGGTGGTCGAGTGGATGCATGAACGATCGGCCGGCAACTCGGGTGTTTTTGTTTGGACCACTCCGGCGTCAATCGAAAAATTGACGATGGCGGGTAAGCCCGGATTGCCGTCGGGGATCGAAGTGCAGATCCTCGATCACGGTTATACCGAAATGAGAAAATCGCAAGGCCAGAGCTATGATTGGTTTGGTACCAACGGCGACGTCTTTCCCGTCAGAGTGAAAATGACTCCGTTTCCGCCGCTGTCACCCGATGGCAGTCGCAGCTTTCCTCGCAAGCATCTTGCCAAGGGGCATGGACATTGGAATCACTATTACATTCGTGCCATCAATGGCGAAGTCCGCCTGTGGGTCAACGGTGAAGAAGTTTCTGGAGGCACGGCAATTGAGCCCGCCGAAGGCTACCTTTGTTTGGAAAGCGAAGGATCGCCAATCCAGTTTCGCAAACTCCGCATTCGTGAGTTGCCCTAAGCTCTCGTCGCAACCCGTTTTCCTGCTACGCACTCACTATTCTCGCTACTCAAACCAATTCGCTTGCAACCATGACGCTATTGAAGCAGAGCACCGTCGGAATAATAAGTGACGGGTTTTCCCGTAGCGAAAGTCGTCAAGACTTTCGTTTTCCAGGCTGGTCGAAACTCTTGACGAGTTCCGCTACGTCGGCAATTACTCCGAAGGTCCTAAGTCCGTTCCTGCTGGTCGCCTTGTTTGCGACGACCGCGATTCCTGTCCGTGTGTCCTCGGCGGATGACGTTTCGTCTAACGCTCGACACTTGGCGATTGACCTTCAATCGCAAGGCATCGAAACGACAACGGCTGACTTTCACGGGTTCACGCAATACAACTTCAAGTTGGATGGGGTGGACTGCAAAATCGTGAGCCCAAAGCAAGCGGCGAGCGGCAATCCTTGGGTTTGGCGAGCTCGGTTCTGGGGGCACGAACCCCAGTTTGATCGCGCCATGCTCGAGCGTGGTTGGCATGTGTGCTACTGCGATGTCGGAGGACTGTTCGGTGCTGATCCCGCAATCGAGCGTTGGGATGCCTTTTATTTGCTTAGTCAAAAACTGGGGCTTGATGCGAAACCCTTTCTCGAAGGCATGAGCCGCGGTGGGCTGATCATCATGCGATGGGCCAGTGTGCACCCAAACCAAGTTAGCGGCATTTATGCGGACAACGCCGTGATGGATATACGTTCTTGGCCCGGTGGCAAGGGAACCGGCATTGGCGCCCCGCGTGAATGGGATCGATGCTTGCAGGCTTATGGGATGACTGACGAGCAATCGGAGTCGTTCAAAGCGGGGCCATTGGATCGGCTTAAGCCATTGGCTGAGGCGGGTGTTCCGATCTTTGCGTTAATCAACGAAGCCGACAATGTCGTTCCGCCGGCGGAGAACGGAGATCGGTTGGTTGCCGAGTACAAAAAGCTGGGCGGTAAAATCGAAGAAATGCGTCGGCCGGGACTCGGACATCATCCGCATAGTTTGAAAGACCCGGCATCGCTCGTGGCCTTTGCCCTCGCCGCCGTTAACGAAGTGCAGCATTCGCTGTTCATTGCCGGCCCGAACTTTACTGGGATTTTGGACGAGCAAGCCAACGAGATCTGGAACGCTGGGAAACCCGGAGCTCGGGACGGTTTTGTTCTGCCCAGTGGTAACGTGTTGATTGCGTGGAAAGACACAGTCAAAGAGTTGACGCGGGAACACAAAGTTGTTTTTCAGTATTCCAAGTCCAACGAAAATGCAGAGATTGGCACGGTCGAGCGACTCGAGAATGGCAACACGCTGATCACCGAGCTGGGCAAGAAACCACGGCTATTGGAAGTGGCAAACGATGGCTCGGTGGTCGTCGAGGTTCCGTTGCAGCCGGAAACTGATAACGCTCATATGCAAACGCGGATGGCCCGAAAACTGCCCAGCGGCAACTACCTCGTCCCGCACCTGTTGGCGTTCAAGGTCAAGGAATACACACCCACGGGAAAGGTGGTTCGTGAGATCAAAACGGATCTTGATTCGCTGGGCGGTCGCAAAGCCGAGAACTGGCCGTTCACGGCGATACGGCTCGAAAATGGAAACACGGTGGTCACTTTAACGCATGGCAACAAAGTCGCTGAGTTTAATCCCAGCGGAAACGTGGTTTGGGAGGTCAGTAATGAAGACTTGCCTGGCTCGCCGCTGGTGGACCCCTGTGGCGCGCAACGTTTGCCCAACGGCAATACGGTGATCGCGAGCTACGGTGCGAAAAAAGGAATCAAAGTACTCGAAGTGAATCCGGCGAAGCAGATCGTATGGAGTTACTCCGGCAAAAATCGAGCACACGAGATTCACGTCTTAACCACCAATGGACAGCCGATCGCCGGTCCGCCGATGAAATAGACGCCGCATCCTCCACCGCCCTACCCTGCCCCTTTCTATATCGAGTTACTGATGAGTCGTGTTGCCTGTTTTTTGTTTCTTTCTCTCGTTTGTAATTTCTTGATGGCTGAGCAACCCTACGACGAATTGAGCGTCCAGTACACCGGCGGATCGTATGAGAACGAGACGTTCAAGTATCGCTTGATGAAGCCCGAGTCGATCGAGCCCGGAAAGAAGTATCCGTTGGTTTTGTTTTTGCATGGTGCGGGCGAACGAGGCGACGATAACGCGTCGCAACTGAAGTATTTCCCGACGGAAATGGCCAGCGAAGCGAATCGCAAGGCGTTTCCTTGTTTTGTTTTGGCACCACAATGTCGCAAGGATTGTAAATGGGTCGATGTGGATTGGAGCGATCACGAGGCAACCACGATGCCCGAGTCGCCTTCGCACCAAATGAACACGGCGATCAAGATGTTACAGCGAACGATCGATGAAAACCCGATCGACACATCGCGAGTCTATTTAACCGGGCTTTCGATGGGCGGCTATGGATCGTGGGATCTGACCGCACGGCATCCTGATTGGTTCGCCGCGGCGATCATTGTCTGTGGCGGCGGTGACGACACGCAAGCAACGAAGCTTGTCGATCTGCCGATTTGGGTTTTCCACGGCGATGCTGATGGTGCCGTTCCGGTCGAGCGATCTCGCAAGATGGTCGCTGCGATCGAAGACGCTGGCGGCAAGAAGGTCAAATACACCGAGTTGCCAGGCGTAGAGCATAACAGTTGGAACCATGCCTATTCGCACGATGCCGGTGCGATCAAGTGGATGTTTGAGCAGGTGAAGGCTAAGTAGTCTTAGCACCCCCGTAGTGGATCTTGCTAAAGATCCCGCGTGAGGGATTCCGCATGAAGGATCTTTAGCAAGATCCACTACGGGAATGGTTCGACTTCCGCTAGTCTTTCGGCGTCGTTGATGAAGTGGCCGATTGGTTC
>CAXBHV010000860.1:0-3957 GCA_963974855.1 uncultured Rhodopirellula sp.
TTCTGGCGAAGGTAGCTACCAGAAGATTGATCGATCTAAACCTGTCGATCGATCTAATTTCGAGGACGATCACTCAGTGTCTTCTGCAAGCGTTCGCAAGCGGTTTCGAGCACATGAATTCGCGCGGTGTATTTGTCGTTTGCCGGGACGATGGTCCAGGGGGCATACGATGTGTTGGTGTATTGGATCATGTCGTTGACGGCGGATTCATACACGTCCCATTTTTCCCGATTGCGCCAATCCTCTTCCGTTAACTTCCACGCTTTGTGGGGTGTCGTTTTGCGTTCTTCGAAACGGCGCATCTGTTCCTCCTGGTCGATGTGCAACCAAAATTTGCAGATCATGATGCCGCTTTCGACCAACTCCTGCTCAAACTCGTTGATTTCGTTATAGGCTTTCTGCCACTCATCGGTTCGAGCAAAACCCTCGATACGCTCGACCAGCACTCGTCCATACCACGACCGGTCAAAAAACGTGATATTACCGGCGCTGGGCAAGTGACGCCAAAATCGCCACAGGTAGTGCTGCAAGTGTTCCTCCTCGGTTGGCGCTGCTATCGGAATCACTCGATAGGTCCTCGGATCGGTTGCCCGCAAAATCCGTCGTATCGCGCCCCCTTTGCCGGCGGCGTCCCAGCCTTCGAAGACCAGGACACTGGAAACCTTTTGCTGTTTGGCTTGTCGACAGAGTCGATTGAGATCACCCTGTGCCAGCTCTCGCCTCTGTCGGTATTCCTTTTTGTTGAGGGTCTGTTTTAAATCGACACTGGATAACCAATTGACGGGACTGGGACTGTAGTCCGCCGACACGGGGGGCGGTGAAGCCCCATCCAAACGCTTCTTAATCGCGTCCAGAATATGTTGTCCGATGGCCATAGAGCGGTACCGTTGATCGGCACCGTCGATGATTCGCCATGGTGCGAGCGGAGTATCGGTTGCATCAATGATTTGATCGCCTGCGACGACGAAACGGTTGTACATCGCCCAATGGGCCCAATCCGTGTGCGTCACACGCCAGGCGGTTAGAGGATTCGCTTCCAGTTTTTCGAGCTGCTTTCTTTGCCGCCGCTTGTCCAGGTGCATCCAAAACTTGAGGATCAACGCGCCGTCGGTTGCCAGCGTCCGCTCAAACTGACCAATACGTTCGACATGCCTCGGAAACTCGGATTCAGAAACGGTTTGAGCGACCGATCCGAGCAAAACTTGCGAATACCACGCACTCAAGAACAACCCGATTTGACCGCGAGGCGGCAGATCGTGCCAGTAGCGGCGCAAGACTGGCCGCTCGACCTCCGTATCGGAATCCGACGACCTAGCGTACGCTCGATTGATCAGCCATCGAGGATCCATCCATTCGTTCAGCGAGTTAACCATTTCGCTCTTGCCCGCTCCGTCCACACCGGCAAATAGAACGATAACAGGGAAATCCGCTTTGCGAAGAGAGTTCTGCACCTCCAACAATTCCGCGCGCAGAGCCGGTAGCCGAGCCTCGAATTCGCGTTTCTTGAGTTTCTCGGAATGCACAAAGTTTGCCAGTCTCACAATTCCTACCTTTTTTCTTCTAAGCGAGCGATTTCACCTAAGTATAGCGTTGTGATCCAGCAACCGCGTAGCGATGCACTCCTCGCCCCACTACGAAACGCGAGCGATCGAATTCCCTGCAAACCTTCGGGCGATGAAAACTGTTGTGATACCAAGCCGTTTTCCTGCAATTGCCTCAACCTACTTCGCCGGCACAGTAACCACAAAAACAGCGACCAAGACCGCTGCATGCAGAAAATGACTTGCCAAAGAAATTGAGGGACGCGGATTCCAAATGGCTCTTGAACTCATCGTGCTGCTCGATCCGATGGAACTTCGATGCAGTTGATCGAGAAAGGAGGCAGCGATACCTGTCGTCCGCTGATCTCAATTTCGTCCATGACCTCATCACTCATCGCGTACGTTTTCATTGCATCGATTGAGTCGAATTTTATTACCTGATGTTTTGTGGGGCGAGGATCGGCGACACCGTCGACGACAAAGTCAAAGGGAACGACTCGCGGTGTCTTGTTGATCGCGAATAAAGTGACCGTGCCGTCTTTGACAACCGCTGCAGCGCTAATTGCATCAACCCCATCGGCAATCGCGGTTGAATCAATGCTGGTCTTGCAAATCTCGCTTCCTTCAAAAACTCGCCGTACAATTTCATACGCCGCCCCGTAGCTGGTTCGAGAATGCGTGCCGGTCGAAGGATCATACGCGATCAACTTGTGGCTCGCATTGATTTGGAAGTAGTCTGCAATCGCAAAGAGTTCAGGGTGCTCGAAGAATCCAAGGTAGACATCCGCCATGGCAAGAACGCTCAACGCATTGTCGCCACAACTGACCGACCACTCTGTCACCCAAATCGGCAAACCGGGGAAGATTTTGCGTAACGCCTGACCGGTTTGGACCATATGCTGTCGCGCAGCTAATGTTCGCGCCGCCCCGTCTGGGTCATTCTCAAATCCCATGTGTTTGTGCAGCGTGATCGCGTCATAGTAGTGATGATCTTTGACCGCCATGTTCCAAGGGTTGGTTTCCGCCGTCCGCCAGTGGACCGGAATGGAAACCAAAAGATCGGGCGACGCTGCTTTGAGTGCGGCGGCGTGTGCTTTGGAAACGTTGATGTACTTTTGGACGTCCTCAATCGCACGACTACGCTGCGTCTTCCAAAAGGGCTCGTTACCCAGTTCGACCCATCTCACGTCGAAGCCTTTGCTGCGGCGATCCTCCAGTCGCCGGACCGCTTTCTCTGGGCTGTCGTAGTTGACGTTAAACGTCAACACAACATCAAAGCCCAATAGTTGGTGCAGCTTATGAAACCCTTCGAAACCGTACTTCAGTTCCGGGTGTTTTTTCACAGACGAATCGTAGGGCGTCACATAGTCATCCGTGATCCGACGTCCGTCAGATTCCCAGTCATAAAAGTTTGCCCAAACTCCGTGCGGAAAACGCAGCGAAGAAGGCTTCATCGAGCGGATCAGCTTCTGAGCATCGGGATGGTTGTACCCAACCTTTCCGTACAAATTCTCCGGCCAATTGCAGTTGAGCCCCAAGATCATGTTGTTGACCGGGCTCGATTGCGTTGTGTCGACGGTCAACGTGGCATTGATCTCCGACGGCAAGTCAAATGGGTACGCCACTTGAGACCAAGCTTGGTTCGCGGAATAGTTCACTATGGTCAAGCCAACGCAGAAGGCGAAGCAGGCCCGCAGCAGGCTTTGCGGATTCCAGTTCGTGGGGGTTTGGTCTTGACTTGAAGAGCACGTTTTCATGGGAATTCTCATTATTTAGTTCGTCTTTGTGCGATTGTTCGAGCCAGCACTAGGCTCAGCGGCAGCGGATCATGTCACGTCAATCTCGATGTTCTTCAAACAGAGAAACGAACTCTTGATGGACCTCTGGATGCTGCTTCGAGAGATCCACCGTCTCACCGGGATCGGATTGCAGATCAAATAGTTGGGTCGGTTGATCTAAACCGTAGCGAACCGCTTTCCAGCTTCCTCGCCGGGCCGCTTGAAAAACTTCGCCGATGACGCCCGAGTTTGGGTCACCAACTTGCTTGCCGAATTCCCAATACAGCGTTCGCTCTGGAATCGGGTTTGGGGTGTCATTCAGTCGCGATGCGATCGATGTCCCGTTGGTTTTGACACGCGGAACCGAATGTAGTGAAACACCGGCGATGTCAGCAAACGTGGGCAGCACATCAGCAAAAGCCCATGGCGTTTCGTCGACTCGGCCGGTTTTAATCTTCGCCGGCCAGTGAGCAATCATTGGGACGTGAATGCCGCCGTCGAAGAGGTCACGTTTCATCCCCTTGTAAGGTGCCGAGGCTCGAAAGAAGTCGGGATCGCCACCGCCTTCATCATGGGGACCGTTGTCTGACGTGAAGATGATGAGCGTGTTGTCGGCAATGCCGCGTTGCTGCAACGTG
>CAXBHV010000861.1:0-3956 GCA_963974855.1 uncultured Rhodopirellula sp.
CTGAAGTCGTGGCCCGCTTTCCCGATTTCATTTATCTCGTGCTCGGCGCAACGCACCCGAGTTTGATTCGTGAGCAAGGGGAGCGTTATCGAATCAGTCTGGAGCGGATGGCAAAAGAACTCGCCATCACCAAACACGTCAGCTTCTACAACCGTTTCGTCGAACTGGAAGAGCTTACCGAGTTCATCGGAGCCGCAGATCTGTACATCACACCCTATTTGAATGTTCAGCAAGCCGTATCAGGCACGTTGGCTTACGCATTTGGCTGCGGGCAAGCCGTAATCTCGACGCCGTATTGGCACGCCGAAGAATTGCTGGCCGACGGCCGAGGCGTGCTGGTCCCGTTCGCGGACTCGGCTGCGATCGCTCGAGAAATCATCGGGCTGCTCGGTGACGACGAGCGGCGGTTGGCGATGCGAGCACAAGCCTACAAGTTAGGCCGAAGCATGACGTGGGACCATGTTTCGGAGTCGTACCTAAGCTCTTTCCGTCGGGCTCAACGTGAACGTAGCAGTCAGCAAAAGCCTTGGGCGGTTCGCACGCTTGATGAACAACCGCTAGCGCTGCCAAAGATGCAACTTGACCACTTGGAACACCTTAGTGACTCGACCGGCATCGTCCAGCACGCGATCTATACGATTCCTGATCATGCCCACGGCTACTGCACCGATGACAACGCCAGGGCCTTGATCCTGACCGTCTTACTCGAAGAGCAAGGCAAAGATTCACCGGCGGTACATTCACTCGCTTCCCGTTACGCGGCGTTTCTGAACGTTGCATTTGACCGGGACACAGGCCGTTTTCGAAACTTCATGAGCTTCGATCGAAATTGGTTGGAAGTTGATGGATCGGACGATTCGCAAGGCCGCTCGTTATGGGCATTGGGAACCTGTATCGGTCGATCCCGTCGTGCTGGCTTGGCCGCATGGGCTCGCGAGTTGTTTCATCGGGCGATGCCCGCGTGTGAAAACACGACGTCACCAAGAACGTGGGCACTTGGGATCATGGGGATCCAGGAATACCTTCGGCGTTACGGGGGTGATCGCGCTGCCACGACGATGAGCCAGCGACTCGCCGACCGACTGATCAACATGTACGACGCGACGGCAACGGAGGATTGGCCGTGGTTCGAGGACATTGCGACTTACAACAACGCGAAGCTATCACAGGCTCTGATCGCCCACGGTCGGGGGTCGGGGGAGCAGCGTGCGACGGACATCGGTTTGAAATCGCTGCGGTGGCTTTGCGAAAAGCAGCTTTCGCCGCAAGGACGATTCCGCCCGATCGGCTCCAACGGTTTCAGTCGCGAAGGCAGCGTGGCAGCGGTTTTTGACCAGCAAGCGATTGAAGCTCACGCGATGGTCTCGGCGTCGATCGAAGCTTTTACTGCAACCAAAGATCCGTTTTGGATTGAACAAGCTCACTTGGCATTCGATTGGTTTCTGGGCCGCAATGATCTTGGCCAACCAATCTACGACGCGTCCACGGGCGGATGCTTTGACGGATTGATGGAGAATCAAGTCAACGAAAACCAAGGTGCTGAATCAACACTCGCGTTCTTACTGTCACTCGCAGAAATGCGGGCGTTTAGCGCAACCATGCGAGTTATCTCAACCTCTCCCTAGTTCGACCGTCCTGTTTTTAGTTGCACGGCATTCGTGAGCCGTGGGCCGTAAGGCACCGGGTAGTGCGTGGCACCCAGCCGCTCACGCGCGAGCGGCTCACGAAATAGGAACCACTAAAGAGTGCGTCCAAAGTAGAAAAATCATAACCCGAAGCGTCAGCAAGGGACCCAATCAAGATCGATAGTCCCTCGATTATGCGTCGGGTTGTCAAAAACATTGCTCCACCACCCCTTGAATAACGAAGCTTTCCCAAAAGGGCGGTCTCTCGAAGCCTGTCCCTCCTTGGCCGACAGGTTGAAAACCTATCCCACTTCCAAACGACCAATCATGCAAATCAAACGAACCGGAATCGTTCTCTCACCCAACAGACAACGCGTCGTCTTGCGACCGTTTCAGCCGCCCGGCGACGACCGTGTGCTGAGGGTGATCGCCCGAGTCTGCACGCTTTCGGAACACGAAGTTGACGACCTGCTTACTCACGTCTTGGAAGAATTCCATGGACGTCATCAAAGACCGAAGGCGTTCTTCGAGCGGCGATTTCGGGAGCTTCGGCACCACCTACTGACCGATACTCCGTTGAGTGAAAACCGTCGGCTATTACTGGGAGCTTATTTCACCCAAGAGTACGCACTGGAATCGGCGGCTTTGTTCAATCCGTCGCTGGTGTGGCACCCCGACCAGACGAAACTTCCGGCGGGGGCGAGACGGTTTGCCATGAGTTTGCGAGCGGTTGGTGAAGGACACATTTCATCCATCGTCTTTCGCAGCGGTACGATTACCAGCGACTTGCAGATCACGATCGATGAACCCAATCGTTTTGTCACCACGCCTCGCTTCGTCCCTGATTCGTGTTACGAGAACGATCTCTTCCGCCGCAAACTGATTGAACTGGGGCTGGGCACTCCTTTCACCTATGAAGTTTTGGCGGAACTGCAAAGCGAGTTCACACTCAATCAACTTGAAACGCGTCTGCAGACATCGCTTCGAGAACACCGATCGCATCACGCCGAACTCGCACCGCTGGTGGAGCAAGTCGTCATGCTGGCGAAATCCAACTACGAAATCCAATACACGCCGGACCACGCGTTATCCGAACGGCTGATTTTTCCCTTCAGTCCGACTGAAACCAACGGCATCGAAGACGCCCGTTTTGTACACTTTCACGACGATGACGGCAGCAGCCGCTACTACGCGACCTATAGCGCCTACGACGGGCGGATGGTGTTGCCGCAGTTACTCGAAACGACCGATTTTCTGCGATTCAAATTGCACACGCTCAACGGCCCGGCGGTATCCAACAAAGGGATGGCGTTATTCCCACGGAAAATCAACGGCCACTACGCGATGCTGGGCCGACAAGATGGCGAGCATCTGTTTTTGATGTATTCAGACATGCTGCATTTTTGGCATACCAGCGAGCTGATCATCAAGCCCACCAACCCATGGGAATACGTGCAAATGGGCAACTGCGGTTCGCCGATCGAAACGGACGCCGGTTGGCTGGTTCTGACCCATGGCGTCGGCGCGATGCGTAAGTATTGCTTAGGCGCGATGCTGTTAGATTTGGAAGACCCGTCCAAAATCATCGCACGACTACATTCCCCCCTCATCACTCCCAACGAAGCCGAACGAGAAGGTTACGTTCCCAATGTCGTCTACACTTGCGGCGCGATCGTGCACGGGAACCACCTTGTCATTCCGTACGCCATGTCCGACTACGCAACGACGTTTGCCACGGTCGAACTCGCCGAACTTCTTGCAACAATGTCATGAACGCGAGTCGGCGTGGGAGTCCACTTGGCTACATCCGGCCGCCACTCGGGATGTGCGATTTGTAAGTTAAGTAACTGGACGCGGATCTGGATCGAGTCCGATCTCGTCTCCATTGGCTCCCCTCTCCCCGTGAATTCGGACAACGTTTGATTCAAATGGTCGAGTCATGTGATCCGAATTCACAGGGAGAGGGGAGCCAGGGAATCGAGGTTTCGATTTGCCTAACAAATCCGTCAGTAATAAATCGCACGTCCCCCGTTGTTGAAAAGCACAACTTTGGAATCCCTCGCTCACTCGTTTTGCTGAGCTGGATGCTCATGATCTGGAGGTGTCAATTTGCCCCGATAGATTCAGCATGAGTTTTGTCGCGTTCCGCTTAACCGCCGTAGACGGTTGCTTCGTCGATGCCCAGCATTCTTAGATACACGGACAGGATGCCTCGGTGATGCACGGTATGATTCAGAACCCATGTTCGCAGGCAATCTCCCTTACTTAACGTCATCAGGGTTTGGTCACCCGCCTTCATCGTCCACAACTTTGCCATCGTCTCGTCGGATG
>CAXBHV010000862.1:0-3955 GCA_963974855.1 uncultured Rhodopirellula sp.
AAGCCAAGTGTGCCGCAATCATGACACTTGCGATTGCGAGCGTTATCGTGATCAGCCAATCGTTCGTACTTCCTGGGGCCAACACGTGAGTGTCTCGGTGCAGCGCCGCAAGCAACTCGATCGGCAGCAACCATAACGAGACGGCCAGAGCGATGATCCCCAGTCGAAGCGCCAGCGGCAGCATCAAAAACGCAGTCCGAAATTTCCCCGTCCGTGCAACTTGGCCCTGGATCTCCATCAGATAGCCAAGCACGTACACGTTGATGATTGGGATCGTGGCCCCCAAGGCAAGCAGCACAACGGCGCAGACGATCGCGACACATGCTCGGATCAACCATGCGATCGCGGCGAAGGGATGGCTGCGAATCGAAGGCACCGGGGGAAATCGCTCAAGTTCGCAGCGGGTGACAATGGGCGATCGAGCCTCTGGTTCACCCGGTAATACGTCCGGTGGCTCATCCAACGGAAGATCCGTTGAGCTCGGGGCACAGTCATTCAGAAGGGGCCGCGACATGAAAAGCCGGTTCGGTATTAGAGTAAGAGGCAACGAAGAGGGTGACAAACAACTTTAAACCGTCCCGTGCGTGCCAAGTTCCGCGGAAGTAGGTTGGAAGTGAAATGGTTGGCTGCGGAATGCTGCGGGGACGGTTGACGCTTCGCCCCTCAGAACGTTTCAGAGCAGAAAGGTTGTGATCTCCGAAATATTACGAGATATTCGTAATAGGCTACTCAAGAACATTCGTTCGGTGGCGAATCCTCTTGGGTAACGCGAACCAATTTAAACGAAACAATTCCATCTTGATGCTGTTTAATCATCGTTGTCCCAATTAAGAATGAGACATGGATGTAGAGGATCTTTTTGAAGATTTTCATGCTGCTAGATCTTTAGCAAGATCCACTAACTCAAAACGAATCTGGACGTAGCACTCGACTGCTCGGTTAATTCCCCTGATGCGAACTCAATACTCCTTTTGGCCAACGACGATCGTGATGATGGCGATCGTCAGTATGGTTGGCTGGAAAGCGGTCGAGCCCGGAGTCACTACGCTGCCAAAGCATGCCTCGGTGAGCGACGATATTGCAGCAGTGGATCGTATCGACGCGTTGCTGAACAAACAGTGGAATGATTCGTCGATCAGCCCTGCGGCAGACGCAGACGACCTGCAAGTGCTAAGGCGTCTGACGCTCGCGTTGGTAGGAAGCTCGCCATCGCTCGCAGAGATCCGCGAATTCGAGTCCGACATATCGCCCGATCGGCTAACGCGTTGGACGACGCGATTGATTGCCGATTCGCGTTTCAACGAATACTTTGCCGCCCGGTTGGGCGATGCCTTTATCGATCCGGTATCCGAGGAACTGAAGCCCCATCAACGCGAACGTTTTAGGTGTTGGTTAGGTGAATCGATTCAACAGGGGATGGGATATGACGAAATTGTCAGCGAGATGATCGCCGGCCGTGGCGTGTTTGCGGACCATCCGGCAACCACGTTTGTTGCCTCCGAATTGGCACTCGGTGATCAAGCGGCCGAGCGATTGGCGGCCCGCACATCGCGTGCTTTCTTAGGGCAACGCATTGATTGTGCGCAGTGTCACGATCATCCCTTTGCATCGTGGGAACAATCGCAATTCGAAGGCCTCGCAGCCTTTTTCGGCAACGTCCAATTCCAACGCAACCGCGTCCAAGACACGCGGCCACAGCCGTTTGTCATTCAGGACGATCGAGCGGAATTGTCTCGAACCGTCGCTGCCGAATTGCCCTTTGACGCCTTCATGGTCTCGGACCACAAGCATCAGCGTGAGTCACTGGCGAGCTGGGTCATCCACCCTGAGAATCGTCGCTTTCGCCGTGCGATCGCCAACCGAGTTTGGGGATTGATGCTAGGACGGCCGTTTATTTCGCCGGTTGATGATCTTCCGGATCCAGGAACCTCAGATGATCCCGATGATTTTGATGTTTTGGATATCCTGGCCGACGACTTGATCGATCACGGTGACGACCTGAGACGTCTGATCCACGTGATTGTCAAAACGCGTCCCTTCCGCCTCGCGTCGACTCATCCCGGACTCGGCGAAGACGAGACCGCCGACTTGCTAGAGGCATCATGGGCCGTTTTCCCGTTGACCGAACTTGGGCCGCACCAGATGATTCGTTCGATGCAGCAAGCGTCGTCGGTCAGCACACTGTCCCCCGAGCAGTTGACTCCTGTGGCCGCATTTCGCCGCTGGCAACGTCAATCACGTTTTGTCAACGAGTATGGCGTTGCGGGCGATGCCGAAGACGCCCAAGCGAGTACGATTCCGCACACAGTCCAACGACTCAGTGGCAATGAAACTCGCCAACAAAGCGAGGCGACGCTGTTCTCGGCAGTGGGCCGGATCTCGGCAATCAGCGGCACCCCCGAAGCGTGTTTGGATCACTGCTATTTGGCCTGTTTAACGCGGCATCCGTCCGCCGAGGAAAAGGCTCATTTCTTGCCTGAACTCGAGGGCAATCGGAAAGTGCGATCCCGTGCGTGCGAAGACATTTATTGGACATTGTTTAACTCAGCCGAGTTTTGTTGGAATCATTAAGCCATGGCATCACCCATTCCTCTAAATCGACGCGATCTGATTCACTGGGCCACCGGACTGGGAGTCTCGTTTGCATTGCCAGGAATGGATTTGCGGGCGGCCGAACGACGTGGAGGCGAGCGACCGCGATCGCTGATCACGCTGTGGTTGTCCGGCGGACCGAGTCAATTGGAGACATGGGATCCGCACCCCACGACACGGATTGGCGGCCCCACAGGGGCGATTTCGACGTCGCTTGCCGAGGTGCAAATTGCCAGTTCGTTTCCACGGTTGGCGGACCAAATGCATCACTTGTCGGTGATCCGTTCGCTGGTTTCAAAGGAAGGGGACCATGACCGGGCTTCGTATTTGGTCAAGACAGGCTTTCGTCCTGACCCGACTCTTCGTCATCCGTCGGTGGGCGCGATCGTCGCACACGCGTTGCCCTATGAACCGCTGGAAATTCCGCCGGTCATTTCGCTGGGCTACGACAACCACCTTTCGCGGGGCGGGTTCTTAGGAGGCCGCTTCGACGCCTTGCGCGTGCGTGAGCCAGGATCTTCTAACGAGGACTTGCGGGGCTGGTTAGCGGCGCCGCGTCAACAACAGCGATTGTCGCACTTGGATGTGGTTGCCAACGCGTTTTCACGCGGACGCAAATCGGTGGTCGATCGCACCATGCACTCTGAAAACGTCGATGCCGCATTAACGATGATGACTTCGGATCAATTGAAAGCGTTCGAGCTGAGCGAGGAATCCGCATCAACCTTGGCGAACTATGGCGATTCGAACTTTGGCCGAGGCTGTTTGGTGGCGCGTCGATTGGTCCAACAAGGTGTGCGAGCGATCGAGGTGACGTTACAAAACTTTGACACTCACAACAATAACTTTGGCCAGCACGATGAACTTGCTGCCGTACTTGACCCCGCCTTTGCGGCGCTGATGAAGGATTTACACGAGCGAGACTTGCTGAGTTCGACCGTGGTGTTGTGCCTGGGTGAGTTCGGCCGCACGCCCAAGATCAACGGGGCAGATGGACGCGATCATTGGCCCCATGGATTCTCATGCTTGCTCGGCGGTGGCAGTTTGCGAAGCGGCGTGCGGATCGGAGCGACGGACCCGACCGGAGAACGCGAGACACCGGAAGATCCGATTACCGTCGCGGAACTGTACGCCACCGTACTGAAAGGGCTCGGCGTCGATCCGACGCACGAGATCAACACCTCGATCGGCCGTCCGATCCGCTACAGCGACGGCACCCCGATCGCGAGATTGTTGGGGTGAGCGACCGGTGGGACAAAACGTGGCGGCCCGGGAGGATGGCAGGAGGCGTGGTAGCGACGAGCGTTGAGTTTCGCAGTGACCACATTAACAAACGTGACCAATGGTTTGTCGCGGAGCGACT
>CAXBHV010000863.1:0-3952 GCA_963974855.1 uncultured Rhodopirellula sp.
TTTACGAAGGTGGCCACCACGTTCCAGTGCTGGTTCGATGGCCAGGAACGGTCAAAGCAGGTTCGACCAACGAAACCCTGGTGTCACAGATTGATGTCATGGCGACGATTGCTGCCATCGTTGATTTTTCGTTGCCCGACGATGCAGCGGAAGATTCCCATAATTTGATGCCGCTGTTGAAGGGGGCATCAAAGCCAGTCCGAACCACGCATGTTCACAACACACACGTCAACGAATATGCGATCCGGCACAACGAATGGCTGCTGGTCGACACGAAGTCGGGTTACGTTAGCGGACGCAACAAAGAATGGGAAAGCAAGCATGGCTACCCTGATGAGGACAATGGCCCCGTTGAGTTGTACAACTTGAACGAGGATATCGGACAGCGAAACAATGTTGCCAAAGAGCATCCTGAACTGGTGGAGCAGCTACAAGCGAGATTGAAGCAGATTCGGGATCAAGGATACTCGGCTCCCCGGATTTCGAAGTAGCCTTCGAGAAGGTTCGCAACATTGTTCGGCTTTCGCTCGTTTGGTTTGAGCGAAACGGTTGCGATTTGCGGTGTCAAACAATGGTTTGCTGCTCTGAGCCGGATGAACAGTTGAGACAACTGTTCTACGATGACTTCGTTGCATGGAATGTGCGTCGCCCGAGGTGCACTGCGACGGCGTGTTCCCTTACGCGATCAAATCGTGCACCACATGTGCCGGCTCGACGCCAGTTAGTTTTTGGTCGAGCCCCTGGTGTTTGTAACTCAACCGCTCGTGGTCATACCCCAGCAGATTCAACACCGTGGCGTGGAAATCACGAATGTGCAGCGGATCGCGAACGATGTTGTAGGAAAAATCGTCGGTCTCGCCATAGATCTGGCCTGGACGTGAACCGCCGCCGGCCATCCACATCGTGAAGCATCGTGGATGGTGGTCACGACCGTAGTTCTCTTTGCTCAATTTGCCTTGCGTGTAAATCGTGCGTCCAAATTCGCCACCCCAAATGACAAGCGTATCGTCCAGCATGCCTCGTTGGCGAAGATCATCTAGCAACGCCGCGCACGGTTGGTCTACATCCTTGCATTGGTCTGGCATCCGACCAGCAACGTTAGAATGGTGATCCCAATTATTGTGATAGATTTGCACAAAGCGAACACCACGTTCTGCTAATCGGCGTGCCATCAGCACCGAATTGGCAAACGATCCTGGCTTCTTTGCGTCTTCGCCGTACAGATCAAACGTTGCCTGCGTTTCCGTGCTGATGTCAGTCAACTCCGGCACACTGGCCTGCATGCGAAACGCCATCTCATACTGTTGGATCCGCGTGTGCGTCTCGGGATCGCCGATTGCTTCATAGTTCAATTGATTTAACGCATTTAAGCCGTCAATCGTTCGCCCTCTTAGTCCGTCCGGAACCCCCGGAGGATTATTAATATAGAGAATCGGATCTCCGCTGCTGCGGAACGAAACCCCCGCATGTTGACCGGGCAAGTAGCCGGAACTCCAAAGCCGCGAGGAAATCGCCTGTTCCTGTTCGCGGTTTTTTGGAGTTGCCACCAGCACCACAAACGACGGTAAATTCTCGTTCATCGACCCAAGCCCATACGAGGCCCAGGACCCGAGGCAAGGTCGTCCGGTAATTTGGTTGCCCGTCTGCATCGCCGCGATCGCAGGTTCATGATTGATCGCTTCGGTATGCAGGCTCCGCATCCAACAAATGTCGTCCGCCTTTTTCGACAGATAGGGCAGCAGTTCTGAATTCATCCACATGCCACATTCGCCGTATTGCTTGAACGAATACTTTGATGGAGCGATGGGGAAACGCGACTGACCACTGGTCATCGTCGTCAACCGTTGACCTTGCCGAATCGATTCCGGCAAATCTTTGTCGAACATCTCTTGCATGGCTGGTTTGTAGTCAAACAAATCCATCTGTGAAGGGCCACCGACCATGTGCAAATAGATCACACGTTTTGCTTGGGGCGCAAAGTGAAGCGGAACTTCGCCATGGCTGGCCGCGAAAGCGTTCTGGGGTGTGATCAGCGGCGATGCCAACGATGCCAGCGCCGCGGTGCCGAGTAAGTTGCTGCCTTTGGCCAAAAAATGACGACGCGTTTGCAGCAATTGCGATTGTTGTTGCGGGTTCATTATTTCGTCAAAGCCTCGTCAAGGTTCATGATTTGATTGCAGGTCATCGTCCACGCGGCCAATTCGGAAGCGTCGAGCGATGTGTCCACCGTTGAATCTCCGACGGCAAGCAGGTCCGATGCGTCTTGTGGGTGGGCTTGGTAGTGATTTCGCAGGTCAGCCAAAATGGCCGAGAGAATCGTAATCTCAGGTTCCCTCAGGGTCCGAGCGAGGACACGTTCGGCGATAAAGTCCAAGAGAGCTCGGTCATCGTTAGCTGCTGTTTTTAAAGCGACTTCGGCGAGCTTTTTGGCTGCTTCGACAAACTGAGGGTCATTCAGCGTCACCAGCGCCTGAAGCGGGGTGTTGGTTCGCTCGCGACGCACGGTACACACTTCGCGATTGGGAGCGTTGAAGGCTTCGAGACCTGGCGGTGGAGCCATGCGTTTCCAGAACGAATAGATCGAACGGCGATAAAGGTCTTCGCCGCTATCGGTTGTGTAAATTCGCGTATTCCCTTCGGGCAACCCAACAATGTCCCACAGGTGGTCAGGCTGGTAGGGACGCGTCCCTGGGCCAT
Organism: uncultured Rhodopirellula sp.; assembly: GCA_963974855.1. GTDB lineage: Bacteria > Planctomycetota > Planctomycetia > Pirellulales > Pirellulaceae > Novipirellula. Next base: position 2,698 of record CAXBHV010000863.1, read on the forward strand.
ACATCTTTTGTGACAGCAGACCGCTGGTCGCAAGCGCTGCATCGCGGATCATTTCCGCATCCATACGGAATCGAGGTCCGCGGGAAAGCAACAGGTTGTCGCGGTCCTTTTCAAGTTTCTCGGCTGTCGTGATCGCGGCTTGGCGATACGTCGCGCTCATCAGCATCTGTTTAAAGAATCGCTTGACATCCCATCCTTTTTCCACGAAGTCGACTGCCAACCAATCGATCAAATCGGGGTGTGTCGGCGGAGCGCCCATCACTCCAAAATCTTCGGGAGTGACCACAATGCCTTGACCAAAAATCTCTTGCCAAAAACGGTTTACCGTCACGCGTGACGTCAACGGATTTGCTGGGTCGAGGACCCATTGTGCCAAGCCAAGCCGATTAGCCGGGGCTTCGCTGGGCATCGCATGCAGCACGGCCGGAGGAGCCGCAGTGACACTTTCGCCCACGTTGTCGTACTCGCCACGCATCAAGATGTTGGCCATCGCCGGCGTATTGGGCCGCTCTTCCTGGATATGCGTGATCGCGCCACGTTGACGAATCGCTTCTTGTTCACGTTGTAGTTTGCGGATGCTGGCGACTCGTTGCTGGTACGTGGGATCGTGATTTTCCAGGAAGTATTGCCGCAATGCGTCTTGATCAGCTTCGTTTCGCTGGCCGGCGGGAACGTCGAGAGACTTTGCCAAAACGCTGTACTGTTGAACGCGAACGACTTCATCCGTGTCTAAGACGCGAGTGAACAGCTGCAGGTCTTGGATCGAACCGCCTTCCAACAGCGATCCGCTGCTACGTTGCCCGACACGCAGCGGGGTCGCGGTGCGAATGGTCGCGTCTTTCCCGAGTGTTTCTTTTTCCGTTCGCGTCCCTTGCTTTTTGCCATCGACAAAAATCCGCACGCCGCTGGCGGTTCCGCTGCCATCCCAGGACACACATACATGGTGCCATTGGTTGTTAGTGAGAACGCGTTTGTCGGTCATGACCTTCAATCCGTTGTCGGGCCAATCCTGTACAAGGTGCATCGCCACCGAACCGCCAGCAACAAAAACGTCCCAGCCGCGACTGGCGTCGCCGCTATCCATACGAGCGATGATCGAAGCGGCCTGGTTTACATTTGGTAGTCGAATCCAAGCGGCAAACGAAAACGGTTCGTCTTTCTCGAAATCCCCAAGTCCGCCTAGATCCAGCGTGGTGGCGGCGGTGATTTTAAAAGTATCACCCAGTTTGCCATCGGCGGTCCATTGGGCATCCTC
>CAXBHV010000864.1:0-3949 GCA_963974855.1 uncultured Rhodopirellula sp.
CGTCCATCCAAATATGCTTCGAAAAATCCGTGAAAGTCCTGCGGCTGTAGATCGACGGCATAACCAGAGACGTACCGAGCCGGAATCCCCATGGCCCGGCAGAGACTGATGGCGACATGAGCATAGTCGCGGCAGACTCCTGTCCGCTGCAATAACACGTCACACGCGGTCGTCGTTGGACCGGTGCTTCCGGGCGTGTAATACAGTTGCTCGTACGTCCAGTTGCAGATCGCCGTAACGCGAGAATAGCCCGGCAGCAATTGACCGAATTCCTCAAACGCAAAACGATACAACTTGTCGGATTCGCAGTAGCGACTTGGGTTGAGATACGAGAGCACATCGGCGGATAATTGCTCGTAACGCGTCTCACACACATTGGTTGAGTCCACAACATCAGCGTGAAGCTCAACGGTGGCACAATAGTTAATCGTCAGTTCACCGAGCGGCGCATTGATCCGAACGATTCGATTGCCAAGCGGCCCAACGTCGCATTCTTCGGCAGGTTGAAATGGGTGAACCTCCAATGCCTCGGACACCACGGTTTGGTGAGCGTTTCGAGAAACCGACAGATTCAAAAGATAGGTTGCCGGTGACCGGACGACGTAATTCAGTTGGCAGCCAACGTTGATGATGGACATGACTCGGTTTCGTGAGCTAGAGGATGCTGTGCAGCTCTCATTGTAAACTAGACTTCAAACAAACGAGGATTTTGCAGGAAATGGACTCTGAGCCCGTGTTTAAGCCATTTTGCACGATGGAGCCTTTAAGTGCTTCTGGAGAATCCAGGTGAATGACGATGGTGTGTTCGTTTGCAAAAAACGCTCGTCCCCAGGCAGAGGTGAGCCGTGGGCCGTAAGGCACCGGGTAAGTGCGCGGAACCCGGCCGCTCACGCGTCACGGCTCACGAAATCAACAACCCGCTAGCCACGACTGAAGAAGGAACCGTGGCTAAAGGGGTGTTAATTTATTGGAGATGCAACTAGCAGAAATGAGCCGTGGGCCGTAAGGCACCGGGTAAGTTAACGCTGTGAAGCATTTTCTCTTATAGAGCTTGTGCTAATTTAGTGTAGCGGAAGTCGTCAAGACTTTCGTTTCCATGACGTATGCCCCTCGAAACTCTTGACGAGTTCCGCGACGAAATGCTTCACAGCGTTCCGGGTTATGCGTGGAACCCGGCCGCTCACGCGCGAGCGGCTCACGAAATCAACAAGCCGCTAGCGCCAAAACGGCTAATATACCGGTCGACTCCTGCATACTTGCTTATTGCGTCCGTGAATAAGCCCGCATCCTGCTTGCCGCTTGACCGCATGAAATAGCGGCTAGCTTACGGGGCACACTGTGGGGTACTCCCTACTTGGCTTTGACGTCGTAACAGAACAGTCGACTTTGATCGCGGACATAGAGCTTGCCGTTGACGATCACGGGATGCGTCCAAGCAGTGGATTTGCTGCGCCCGGGATGTTGGAAGCGACCGTGAACGACGAGTTTATCTCGGTTTGGCTCAATCAGCATCATCGTGCCGTCTTCGGTGTAGAGATAAAGTCGGTCGTCCGCTAGCGTCAATGCTCCTTTGGGTGCCTCACGATCTTGCCAAAGCACATCGCCGGTTTCAAAGTCGAGGCAAGTGAGCAGTCCGCCTCCGTTGCCACCATTGGTTCCGTACAAACTTCCATCAACGACGATCACACCGCCATGGTGGTTTTGCATTTTCGTTGTGAAGTAGGCCTCATCGACCGCGATCGTTCCATCGGCTTCTTTACGCAATCGAATCGCGCCGCCGCCAGCACCGTAGGCCGAGGCTGCGAAAATCAATCCGTCATGGTAGAGCGGCGTAGAGCAACTGATGCCCATGCCATTGGCGGGTGAATCGTATCGCCAGAGCACACGCCCGTCGTTGGCGTCGACGCCCACCAGTGTCTTTGCAGTAAACTGCACGTATTGACGCTGGCCAGCGGCATCGATGGCAATGGCTGACGAATAACCTGCGCCCGACGACGGACCTCGTGATCGACGGCCACCACGACCACCACGGTTGTCAGCACCACCGCGATTGTCAGAACTATGACCGGCATCACTCGATTCTTTATCGGCAGCTTCGGGCGTGACAGCCGTTTCCCAAATCGTTGCTCCGTTCGTTTTGTTAAGAGCAACGATCGACGCAGTGTTTCCACCAGGAGTACAGATGATTTTTTCGCCGTCGATCAGTGGCGATTCGTTGTAGCGCCAGCGCGGGATCACACCGCCGAAATCGTCCTGCAGGTTCTTTTTCCAGACAAGTTTTCCATCGGCGATTTGCAAACACGCGACGGTTCCACCGGCTCCGATCACGTAGATTCGCTCACCGTCAACCGTGGGCGTGCATCCCGGTCCTTCACTTCCCTGAGATCCACCTTCTGTCACTGCCGGTCCTAGGCGGGTAGCCCAGATTTCCTTGCCATCTGTCTCCGACAGGCACCAAACGAACTCATCGACACCACGATTGCTCATCCCAAACATTTGCCCATCGGCGACGGACGGAGCACTGTAGCCGCCGCCGATCTCTTCGTTGCTCCAAACCAAGCGGGGACCGCCTTCAGGCCACTGCTTCAGTAGCCCCGTTTCTTTGGAGATGGCGTTTCGGTCGGGGCCCTGCCACTGCGGCCAATCGAACGACAAATTGGTTTCCGCGACAGCCGATGTGCTGAGTGAAACCAACATCAAACATAAGCTAAAATACTTCATCAAAAGTTCTCTCGTTTTGCGATGATTCCCTGAACACGTTGCCTGGGGCAAAGGTCAGATTGTAGCACGAATTTTGACACATCTCAGCGAGCTCCACCACTGGTCCCCCGGCTTCCCGCTGGTTCCCAGGCTCTTGCCTAACGCCGTGAACGATTTCGTAGCGGAACTCGTCAAGAGTTTCGGGGTAATTTGCTGCAGGACGAAAGTCTTGACGACTTCCGCTACTGCAAAGAAGCACGAAGGCTTAAAAAAATCGTTCACGGCGTCGGGCTGCCGCCTGCCGAGCGTGAAAAGACGAGGCGGGAGCCTCAAAAGCAGTACTCCCGAGCGAGGAGCCTAGCCATGAATGTTTTATGTTGGTGTGCACCGAAACGTCATTGAGCGAAAAATTCATCCGGACTCGAATCTTGATCCAAGTCCTGGGGCGTTTTTTTCTGAACCCCTCTAACTCTCCGCCTGCGAATCTGCTGAAAAGTGGCAGACTGCAAATTTCATTTCAAGTCAGCCCTCCGATGTCGATCAAATGCAATTGTCGTCCTTGATCTTCGTGAGGTGAGTCGATGCAAACCAGTTTACCATCGCGTGATAGACGAGGGTGAGTGTCGACACGCCATTCTCCGCTGTAAATTGGCGGCAAATGAAAATCGCCAAGGTCGATGCGACGGCCAGAGGAGATCTGGTAGAGGTGCGGCGTTTGCATCCGCTCTTTGCCTTTGGGGTAAGTGTCGTTGAGGATCCACTCGTTGCCCGGCAGGTAGCTGAGGTGTCCACCGCTATCGAGCACGCCCCGACCGATCTCGCGAACATCGCCGCCGCCATCGACATCTTCGAAGAGAAAATTACCCCAGCCTTCGTTGCCATCCAGATTGCGAGATTGAGACAACAGGTGAGTGTTGTCTCGCCAGATGAAATGGGACGCATATCCGTTGCTGCAAACGATACGAACATCATCACCATCGGGAGTCGCCGTGACAATTCGCGTCATCCGGGATCCATCGGGATACCGCCAGCGGTGCAAGACAACGAACCGCGAGCCATCAGGGTTGTACAAGAGGTGGTTGAAATAATGTTTGATGCCAAATTTTTCGTTCGGAATGAACCCAGTGCGGGCCACGTCCGCAATCGAAAGAATGGTTTTGACATCACCCGTGGTCAAGTCGATGCGGACGATCCCCGAATCGATCGGTGCTAGGTCATCCGCATTGGGATCGGCTAGGCCCACGTAACC
>CAXBHV010000865.1:0-3947 GCA_963974855.1 uncultured Rhodopirellula sp.
ACAAGGTGTCGGCATACGAATGCACTGTCCGATTCTTGTCACATCTGGTCGCCGCGTGGAACGAACAACACGACGACGCTCCGCTGCGAGAGCAGCAAGTGGTGTTGACCGTCCCGGCATCGTTTGCACCTGCGGCACGTGAATTGACACGGCAAGCCGCGGTCGCAGCCGGGCTGCCCGAAACATTCGTGTTGCTCGAAGAACCGCAAGCCGCCGTGTACCGTTGGTTGTCGGCCAAGGGCGACGATTGGCGACAATCGCTTCGCGCCGACGATGTGATGTTAGTCGTCGACGTCGGTGGCGGAACAACCGACCTGACCCTGGTGTCGGTCTCGCAGAAAGATGGCGAATTGAACCTCGAACGTCTTGCCGTGGGAAATCACTTGCTTCTGGGCGGTGACAACATGGACTTGGCACTTGCCCACTTCGCCAGCACAAAGTTTGCTGAATCAGGTCACGAATTGGATCCGTGGCAAAGCGTGGCACTTTGGCATGCCTGTCGTGACGCCAAAGAACAACTGCTGTCGGCCGATGGCCCTGAACAACAAACCGTCTCGGTGCTGGGACGCGGCAGTTCGCTGATCGGCGGAACGATATCCGCCGAGATTGGCAAGTCGGAAACACAGCAATTGATCGTCGAAGGCTTCTTTCCGAAATGTGACGCCTCGGCGCGTCCCGAACACCACGCGGCGTCTGGATTTCAGGACATCGGGTTGCCTTACGAAGCCGATGCGGCGGTCACAAAGCATGTTGCCGCCTTTTTAGCCGATCAAGCGGGCGACGATGCTGCGGCGAGCGTCACGCCAACGCATGTGCTGTTTAACGGCGGCGTCTTCCGCAGCGAAACGCTTCGTACGCGAATGCTCGACACGATCAACGGCTGGTATGACCACGATCCCGTCGTACTTGGTGGGCTCGACGATTTGGATACGTCCGTCGCGATGGGGGCCGCTTATTACGGATTCAGCAAACAGAGCGGCGGAATTCGGATCCGCGGCGGAACGGCCCGCTCGTACTACGTCGGAATCGAAACCGCCGGACTGGCGATTCCCGGGGTTCCGCGACCGCTGCGTGCGTTGTGTGTTGCCGCTCGAGGGATGGAAGAAGGCACTGAGACCGAAGTCCCCAGCGACGAAGTCGGTATCGTGGTCGGAAAACCTGCCCAATTCCGTTTCTTCAGTTCCGCGGTCCGCTCGGAAGACAAAGCAGGATCAAAACTCGATCGCTGGAGCAAAGATGAAGTGGTTGAGATTGAACCGATCACGGTACATTTGACGTCCGAATCAACATCGGGCGAAGCTTTTATTCCGGTAAAATTCGCCAGCCGTATCACGGAACTTGGGATGTTCGAATTGTGGTGCCACAGCACGCGAGGCGACGAAAAATGGAAGATGGAATTCAACGCTCGTGAATCGGCCAAATAAGAATTGGGTGAGACGCGGTTTGCGGTTAAGATGATTGCCACCTGGGGGTCGGTCCTGCAAGCGACCTCGCTCGTCGAGTCCCGGGAGTCATCATTCGCAACGGATAACGGACGTGTCTCAATCGAATCCTTTTTCGGAACAATACCCGCACCCTCAATCCCATCCCGCACCAACGTCGACCAAACGTGTGTTGATCATTGTCGCCATTATCATGGCGGGAATTGCGTTGTTTTGTGCGGGAATCGGTACGATCGCCTTTGTTGCCATGCAGCGAATCGCACGTCCGGCACCGGAGGTTGAACTTGCGCCGCGTGAAGATTCGTTTGCACGAGACACCGTTGATTTCAATCGGTCCCTGGATCGGCTGCTCGACGAAAAACAGTCGCAATCAACACCTTCCATTGACCCGGCGATTCAGCAGTTTATCGATGACAGCAGCGAGAAGCTCGAAAACGGGGATGACGTCCCGTTTAGTTTGACGCTGTTTATCGAAGCGGTGGCGATGAGCGACCATAGTGGTGGTTCGCTCAGCATCATGGATCGCTTGTCGCTGCGAACTTGGCTGGCGGAATATCAGCCCAATCCTGATGGCATCTCCGGTGAATTGCGCGTCCTTGACGTTCGCCTTGACTCGACCGGCAAATTGGCGGTGGTCGACCTGCTCGCCTATTCCGATTCTGACCAAGCGGAATCGTTGCAGTGGTTCTTGGTTCATGAAGGCGGCCAATGGAAATTCTACGATTGGCAGCGACTCGAGTTTGGTCGGCGACTTTCCGATGAGTATGCTTCGTATCTGCACGGCGAATCGCCGCTGGACGAGGGTTACGACAACGCGTTGACAGAGTTAAGCGAGGCGGAGATTGCATGGTACGAAGACGAACCGGATCGAGCGAAGCAAATTATTCGCGCAGCCGAAATGAAGCCGATGCTTCCGCAAGACCGGCCGGTGCTACAGTTGCAAGCCGCCTACACCTGGATGCGTCTCGAACAATACGATGAAGCAGTGCGGGTGCTAAAGGCGGTCGAAAAAGCCGATTCGCTGTGGGGAGTCTGGCCGTCGTTAGCAGTCTGCTATTACAACCTCGAGGAACACGAACTCGCGCTGCAGGCGGCCAACAATGCTCAGAAACAATCGCCGAATCATCCGAACGGATTTTGGATCGCGTCGTTGATTTATGAGGAACTGGATCAAAACGACAAGGCGTCGGACGCGGCGATAAAAGCACTTCGCATCTGTCCTCTGGACTCGGTGATTTTCTACAACGCGATCACTCAAGGGCGTCCGCAAGACGTCCCACAACTCGTCGATATCATCGCCGAAAACGACGAGGAATATCAATGGACCCAGTTGCTGTCGCAAACCTTTCGCGAATCTTCGGAATTCTCGAAAGCCGTTGTCGACGAGCTTAAGCAGCGAGATAACTTGCCTGCGGGGGTGCTCGAAATCGCTTTAGGAAATCTGGCCTGGAGCAGCGATCAATTGGACGAGGCCGCAGGTCATTTTCTGAAGAGCCAATCGGTCGCGGAATTGGAGTACATCAAGACGATTGCGACGGAAAACCATCTCGATGTGCGATTGCAAGATGACGACTTCGAGAAACTTTTTGCTGAATCACCCCCTGGTAATTCCCTGTTACGCAGTCTCGTGCTGCGGGCTTACGATGATTCGTTGTACTGTGATCTCGAAAAATTGCTGGCTGCTTTGCAGTCTCACACCTCGGCTAGCGAAAACGGTTGGTCCAACGCACTCACCGGCTGGGCACATTACACCAACGTTGACTATGAACAAGCAGTGGCGTCGTTCGATGATTTCCTCGCATGGCGTGGCTCCGTGGAATCGGAGCCTGGTGACGAACTGGATGAGACTGACGGGCTCGACGATGACACATGGCTAGACGCCGTGACCGCCGATTATCTGGTTGATTCCCTGCTAGAACTTGGTCGGCCGTTGGAGATCATCGAACGATGGCCCGAGGATGCTGGCAAGCATTACCAAGTCGGCAGCTTCCTGCAACTGCAAGCAAATGCGACACAGCTAGATCGCTTTATCGAATCCACGGCCGCAACTACTTCCGACTCGGTTCGGATTCAACGACTGCGTCTGCAAGCGGATCAGGCAATGAGCCAAAAAGAGACAGAGCAAGCCACAGCGTATCATCGCGAGGCCATTGAATTGGCATCGTCGGTTTACGAGGAGGATGAAAGCTACTTCATCGACGAACTAATCCGTCGATTTGCACGTGATTTGGTTTTAGGGAATTATGTTGCGACCGACGACGAACTCAGCGACCTCGATTTCGACGACAATGTTGATCTCAATGTCTTGGTAAACGCCGCCGTTCGTGAATCCATCCGATTGTGTGATGACGACGAGTTTGCTGCTTGGATTCGCCGCGCCGAACAATTGCCGGACGATACGGATGAGACCTATGCCGCGTTGCAATTTGCGGCCGGAGACTATTACGCAAGCAAAAATCTATTGCCAGATGCGATCGAGGTCTACAAGCAGAATGTGCGGACCTC
>CAXBHV010000866.1:0-3943 GCA_963974855.1 uncultured Rhodopirellula sp.
AAATGCAAATCGCAGTAGTGAGCCGTGGGCCGTAAGGCACCGGGTAATGCGTGGAGCCCGGCCGCTCACGCGCGAGCGGCTCATTAAATCAGCAGACCCTCCATCCGAGCTTCGCTGACGGCTTGCTCGAACGCTCCCTAAACTGCGTTTGGGAGAGGTGGCTCAATGGAGAGCTCATCGGACTAGTGCTGCGACGCAGCACTAGTTCGTTATGCCGCGAGCTTCTTGTAGCATGTTGACCATCTCGGGCAATACTAGCGACGAGGGCAATGCGTAGCTAACCACGCGGCCGGCACGGGCGATATTCAATCCGATCACGCGGCCGGAGGAATCGAGGACTGGGCCCCCACATTGATCAGGATCCAACACGGTGTCGTGCTGGAACACGCGGTCAAACCCGCTTAGCCGTACGTTGCGAGGTCCGTTGACACGGCTGTCGTTTTCGGATTCTTGCAATATGCCAAATTCACGAATGCCTGCGTTCATCTCCATCGTGTTCCCAGATCGAACGATCGTTAACTGGACACTTTCGCCAGGGAACATGCCACGCAACGTGTTGATGACGTTGTCGCTGTTAAAAACTTCTTGTCCATTGATCGCAATGATCTGGTCCTCAGGTTCGATGCCTGCTTCATCCGCACCGCTGTCGGGCCAAACACCTTGCACTCGAGCACGTCCATTGCTGCTGTTGCCGAGTACCACCCCGAGCCGTCCTTTGTGGTCGACCCGTCGCTCTAAAACACCAAGGCTGCCGATTCCAATCGGGCGCCCCGTACGACCAGGGGTAATGACGAAACTTCCCACCGGAGGTTGCAGAGGATAGAACTCGGCCGGCTTGAAATCAAAATTGGCATCGAGTTTCAGCAGTGCGAGATCATTGGAGCGACGAACGGCGGCAACACGTGCCGGCAGCAAGCGTCCATCGTGTAGTCGCACTCGGATCGGGTCTCCGCCACTCAGTTCACTACGTTTGGTCAGCACATAACCATCGGCGCCAACGATTGTCCCCAGAGCAACCGGGCGTCCGCCGCTGATCACTTGGACCACCGATTCGTCAATATTTCCCAAGATCGGGTGGACAAGTTGCATCATTTCGCCGTTGTCACGACGATGCGAGACTTTGATACTGAATCCTTGCCGCAACCACTCAGGCGTCCGAGTCGTTTGAGCGCTGGCAGTATCGGCAACCCCGAGGGTAGCAACGATCAAGGCGAGCACGCCACAGGCGGTTCGTCGATGCATTTGTAACAGCAATGAATTCAAAACGTTGTCTCCAACAAAACGACACCGAAGCAGAATGAAATCGCATTCTGCATGCGAACAAGTTTACCGCCGACCTACCTAGATCGTCGAGTGTGACGCCTCTATTCTTCGCGTCCTATTTCAACAACGACACGAACGCGTTTGTTACTACGTTTGACCCAAATCTCGACGCGTTCGCCAGGCATTGTATCGGCCACCGCTTTGCTAAGCGAATTAAAATCGGTCACCTGAACTTTCCCAAAACTCTCAACGATATCGTCTACAAGCATTCCGGCATCCTCGGCGGGAGATCCTTTTTTGACCTCTCGCACCCTAGCAACGTTTTCGGATTGGTTTCCGGCGACACCTAAAACGGGACGAAAACCGGGTAGCACGCCCCACGCTTCGCTGGCGGCCAACCGTTTCCAAGAAAAGTCGTAATGATCCACCGGGATATGCAGGTTATCGGCAACATCGTTGCCAATTCGGCTATGCACGGCAATCAAGCGGCCTTCGATATCAAATAGCGGGCCGCCGCTGTCGCCACCAATCAAGGCACAATCGGTCACGATCGCGTCGGGACGGACGGTCAGAATACGCCCGACGCGGGTCACGGGGCCTCGTTCGCGGTCGTAGCCTCCGGGATGACCCGTCGCGATGCACCACATGCCGGGTACTAATTTGTCGCTTGTCCCGAGCGTTGCGTGAGGCCAGGGTTGGCCTTCATTCTGTCCGTCGTTGATTTTGATCAATCCGGCATCGACGCTGCGATTCATCCCCAACGTGGTCGCCATCACCGTACGTCCGTTGGACAAGCGAATTACCGCACTTTCGTTGGGCCGCATCGCCACATGAGCCGCAGTTAGGATGTACCCGGTGTCTGTGATGATCACGCCACAGCCTTGCGCTGCACCGATCTGGACACTCACGGTACAATCCCGAGCGCGTTTCGAGACCTGTTGCTGCTGTTGTTCCAAAAGCCGCATTTGCTCGAGCGACGATGGGGTGCCGCCGCGACGCAGCAGTCCTTGCAGTGGGTTGGGGACCGAAACCAGCGTCCCGCTCGCGGAACCAGCCGATTGCCGATTAAGCTCTTGAGCCTCCGCAGTGGAGATTTCAGTCGACGCAGCGGCGACCAAGCCGAATAGCAAAAGCCATAAGCAGGGGACGTTGAAAAGGCCGGAAGTGAATGCGACTGTCGATTTCAATACTGGATCCTCGCTGAGGCTGCATAATCGAAGGGGCAATGTGAGTCCCCAAACGTAGTATTTTTAAGGTTCAAGCTGTTTTTTGAATTGTTTTTCTGGCGAACGATCCGCCGTCGTTTCGCTCGCGGCTTTATTGTAGCCAGTAGAGCAAGAAGGTGAAAAAATGAAGCGGCAAATCGCTATCGCCGAACGTCTTAAAAAGGATGAAATCACCAGTTATGCCTAAAAATCGCATTTTGATCGTTGGCTGCGGCTACCTGGGGTCGCAGGTGGCCCAAATGGCTTGCGATGCGGGACACACCGTTTTCGCCACCACACGCCGTCCTCAGCGAGTAAAAGTGCTGCGTGATCGAGGAATTGAGCCGATAATTGCCGATTGGACGAATCGTTCGAGTTTGCGGGCGTTGCCTGAGGTCGATCGGATCCTCGTTGCCGTCAGCCACGACGCCTCGAGTGGGGTGTCTCGCTATCAATCGCAAGTCGGCGGAATGCGGAATTTGCTGGGCGTTGTGTCCGACCAGGCTCACCTCTGTTACATCAGCACCACGGGGGTTTACCACCAAACCGATGGCGTTTGGGTCGACGAACGATCACCCGCCAAGCCCAATCGCGAAGGAGGGCGGGTGCATCTGCAGGCCGAAGATCTGCTGCATCGTCATCGTCCGGACGCTCCTTGGACGATCCTGCGGTTGGCCGGGATTTACGGGCCCGGCCGCGTGCCGCGGATCGCCAATATTCTCAACGGACAGCCAATCGCGTCCTCCGAAGAGGGTTATCTGAATCTGATTCATGTCGTCGATGCCGCCCGTGCCGTGTTCGCATCGTGGCAGAACCCCGCCTACCGGATGTACGTGGTTGGGGACGACGAGCCGATGATTCGACGGGATTTTTACTGCGAAATTGCCCGCCAGTGTCGTGCCAAGCCTCCTGTTTTCGAGGCTCCGGCCGCGGGATCGGCTAAGCAAATGCGAAGCGAAAGCAATAAACGAATCTGGAATCGCCGGCTGAAGATGAACTTGTTGCCCGAGCTGGCCTTTCCGACCTATCGCCAAGGATTGGCTCAGGTCCTGAAAGAACATTGATCCCGAAAAGTTCGTCGTTTTTGAAAGATTCCAGCGGGGAGGGCTCCCCGACACTTGGTTTGCCGTAAAGCCATTTCACCTGCGAATCATGTCAACCGGGTTTTCGTTGCTCGCTGAGCCTGCGTAGAATACCGCACCCGCTAATTCTTTCCTTGAGATTTCTTTCGTTATGTTGATTCGTAAACCCATTTTCCCAGGCGTGATCGAGCTTAATTTTCAAGCTGGCGAGGTTCTCGGTTGCAACGTCTACCTAGTGTATGACCAAGACGAATGGATCTTGATCGACATCGGTTACGAGGAGACGGTCGAGGATTTCGTCGAGATCATTCGGCAGCTCGATTTCCCGCTGTCACGCTGCAAAACGCTGGTCGCGACTCACGCAGACGTTGATCACATTCAGGGACTTGCCAA
>CAXBHV010000867.1:0-3941 GCA_963974855.1 uncultured Rhodopirellula sp.
TTCCACACATTACCCGGTGCCTTACGGCCCACGGCTCACCAATGCGATTTACATTTCGATTAAATCAACAGGCGTTAGACCAATGCCATCTACTTTAGCGTTAAACATTTTTTTTAGCGGTGCGCCGCGAGCGATAATAAAGTGGATGGTGTTGAGGTAACGCCTCCGGTCACAACCAGAGCTTACTGCGGTGGAGTGATATTCTGGTTACCGGGATCGATCGCCGACTCCATCTGCTGGTAGTTTTTCAGCATCGCTTCGAGTTGTGATCTCAGCTTCTCTAAGTCGCGGCCATTTTCAAGCGACTCGCTCAAAATTGGACGCAGCCATTCTTGCATCAAATGGAATTGGCCTTTGACAAGATCCGCTAACACGCGTGGCACCTTGTGCTGGACCAAGACTTTTTGGTCCGGCGGCGATGCGGCCTGTTGTTCGCTAATTCGCTCCAGATTCTTGCTGGTTGCGTGTAGCGTTTCGGAAAGCTGAGACGCGGACGCGGTCACACTCTGTCGCAGCAGATCGATCCGAGCGTCCATTCGCTCCTCCGATCCATCACTGCCCACCGCGATCGCACGCGAGATGACTTGGCGGATCGATTCGAGCCCGTCTCGCATCGCCCCGAGTTGACGCATCAACTGGCCCGCTTGGTCTTCGCTATCCATGCCCTGCATGCGAACGCTTTCGACGAACGCGTACTTGATCGAATCCCATCGCTCTTTCTCTTCCGTCGTCAAAATCCCCATCAACTCTTTGAACTTCAGTACGTTCGCTTCGTTGTCCGTCGTCAACGTTTGCGCGTCCTGTTCGTAATTGCTGATGATCAGCGTTTGCAATTCTTTCTCATTCATCACACCCGCGACGCGTTCGGCGATGCGATTCATGTTTCGGTAACTACCTTGCAACTTAAACGGTGGTTCGGTGCGATAGGAGTCGGCCTGCGCCGCACTGCGAATGTAGGCACGATTGACCTTCAACACGACATCGCGAACTCGCAGTAATTTACGTACCACCTCGTACATCTCGCGGACTTGATCCATCGACAAATTGCTTTCCAGCTCAATGCCTTCGACCGAATCACGCTCGGCCGCACGAATGATCGCACGCGAATCCTCTACGGGAACCGTCGACAGCGGCGCAAGCGTGCGATTGCTGGTCAAACAGTTTTCCAAGTAGCTCATCTCGAACGCGTCGGCCGAATCGCCAATGATCTCGCCCAGGTTATAAACATCGGCGCGGTTAGAAAGCATGTCCGGAATCTGGAAGCGATCTCCGCTCTCGGTATACGGGTTACCCGCCATCACGACGGCGACACGTCGGCCGCGCAAATCGTACGTGCGAGTCTTGCCATTGCGAACGCCTTCGATCTTACGCGTCGCGTCACACAGCGAGATAAATTTCTGTAACAGCTCGGGGTGCGTGTGCTGGATATCATCCAAATACAGCATCACGTTGTCACCCATTTCGAGCGCCAAGTTGAGACGTTCGATCTCTTCACGCGCCGCCGCATTCGGAGCTTCGGCGGGATCAAGCGACGTCACGCCGTGGCCAATCGCCGGACCATTGATCTTCATAAAGACAATACCAAGCCGATTGGCGATATATTCCATCAATGTCGTCTTGCCGTAACCCGGTGGCGAGATTAGCAGCAGCAATCCCATCCGATCGGTTCGTTTGTCAGCACCCGCCGAGCCCATCTGTTTCGCTAGATTGTCGCCAATCAGCGGCAAGTAGACTTCGTCCAACAATCGGTTGCGGACAAAGCTGGTCAGCACACGCGGCTTGAACTCTTCCAACCGCATATCGTCGCGAGCAGCATCAACCAATCGCGTTTTCGTTTCATGCAATCGCTCGAACCGAGGAACAACGTCACCGCGATAGCCGCGGACGCGGTCAAGCAGCTCGTGATAGTGCAGCGTCATAACGCCTTTTTCGATTCGCGGATGAGCCCCCGCCATCGAGTCGAGTCGTTTTGCGACCGCTGCGTCGACAACCGATATCGACTCGGTTCCGCCACATTGGATTAGCCAGGCAAGTTCATCCAGATAAAACGAAGCCGGATCCAACTCGTCCGGATTTGCATGCGATTGCAAAAAGGCCTCGGCCCAATTGCGAGCCAAGATGAAGCTCGCGATGGGATCGGATTGATTGTTTTTGAGCGAACCTTCGAGCAACTTTTGACGATCCGATTCTGGCAACGTTTCCACGAACGCGTGATGCAGATCGGCAGCCCGTTTGCTGGCAGTGTTTTGCCGTCCCTTGGCGACCAATTGATCAAACAAATAGTCCGCGATCCGCTGCTCATTCACACTGGCCGGAAAAATCGGTGCCCATTGCGATCGGTCCAACAACGCTAGCTCGGCAAGCCGTTGACGAAACTGAATCGCTGGCTTCGCGTGCGAATAGGCTTTGGCAAGTTTTGCAAACCCACCAATCCACTCGGTCATCGCCTTGTTTTGTTTAGTGTCGAGAATCTTGGTGAACCACAACAATGATGCAGCTCGAACCGATGGCGAGTGACGAAGTAAACCAATCGTTTGATTCATTTCCAACAGCGTCGACAGAATCCGAACTGCGTCCCCATCGTGCACGCCTTTGGAATAGCCTTCGCTAAACCGACCTGCCAGCTGAGCTTGCATCCATTTCAAGTCGATCGATTTTGGATCCATCGGGTTCGCCGACGACGCCGTGAGCGATTCAAACAAATCGACGGCCAGATACTCACTGCGATAAACGTCCGCGTTTTCGCTGATCAGTTCTTGGTTCCAAAGATCTTTGGCCGCCGTGAGCGCCTCGTCACGAAGCGGCTCAAAAAACTGAGTCCCCGTCAAATGCAAACAAATCTCGCCACCGCGAAGCACGGTGGTCAGATCCAATGGCTGCGTATTGACGGCGAATCGGTGTTGGCCTAGACGAATCACGTCGCCGCCGTCTTCGTAAAGATCTTGTCGATCTTTGAGCTGCCGCGATGCATCTTCGCGAATCGTTTTTAAGCGGCTTTGCAGATCTTCCACACGGACGGCGTCGTCGAGGTCACCGAGTTGCTCGATGATGTCGCGTACCTTTTCGACCATCAAGTCGCCAGCGAAATAGGCGGCGATCTCGTCGCTCGATTCCATCGACCGGACTCGCGAATCGATGCCTTTGAGGATCCGGTCTGCGGCCGATGACAACGACTCGGCACGTCGGTTGCGTTTTTCAGTCAGTTGGACTTTTCGCGATTCAAACGCTGCATAAACATCTTCGCGTCGCTGAGCCAATTGGACGATAAACTCGTCAAATTCCGCGAACCGCCCCTCAAGCTCCTCTAATTGGACCATTACCTTGGTCAAATACTCGTCACACTTGGCGGCCGAGTCGATGACGTCTAAATAGCCAGCGGTGGTTTGCTGAAGCAGCTTCAATTGGGATGCAAATTCGGCTTGCCCTTCGACGCTGACCAATTCGCTAACGCGTGCTTTGAGCGAACTGCGGACGCGGTTCAGCGAAGCAAACACGTTACCGATAGCGTCGATGATTTCCGTTCGCTTTGTGGAGTCGTCAATTCGCAGATTGCTGACAGTCTCGGTCAGCAGTTCCAACTGACTAGCCGATTTGTCGATCGTCTCGCCAAGCTTCTTCGCCTCGGCCACCGTTTGCACTTGGCCCACAGCCTCGCCCGCATCGGTCACTTGGTCCTGATACGGATCGAGCGCCCCAGGAGTCAGCAGGAAATCGACACAACGGCGACTGAGCCGTTCGGCACGTTCGGCGGTGGTCTTTTCGAGCGTTTCGACCAAATCAAGATCGACGTATCGCAGCTCTTTCAGGGCAAGGGCATGCCCACGCTGTTGTCGCAATTTGGCAAGGAAATCAACGAAATTTTCAATCGACTCGAACCGTCCACGCTCGATCTCTTTGACGAGTGTTTCGATATTCTGCTGCACTTGATTGGTTTGCGCCAG
>CAXBHV010000868.1:0-3940 GCA_963974855.1 uncultured Rhodopirellula sp.
CAGAAAGTGCACTTGGTGCTGATCGCTGAGGTTGCTTTTCAGCACCATCGGTGTTCCACCGAAGTCGTTGGTGACGATATCCAGATCGCCATCGTCATCCAGGTCAAAGATGACACTGCTGCGAGTTCCGACAGCACCCCACACGAGGACTTTTCCGCCCTGGCCTTGGCAATGTTTGTTGCCTCGGTCAGCTCCACTGCAGTCGAGTTCCATCCATGGTTGTGCCGTTCCCTGTTTGCGAGGTTCGACACCGAGGGCAAACTCGCTATCGACAAACTTTTGGCCGCGATCGTTTAGTAATACCGAGTTGATTCCATAGCGATAAGGATAGCTCATGCTGGCGGCGATAAAGACGTCCTCGAAACCGTCTGCGTTCAAGTCGCCAACGCTGATGCCCCATGGCCAATAGTTTTCAGCACCAATGTCATCCGAAATTTCTTCGAATTGGTTCGCACCCTTTTTGCGATAGAAGGCATTGCCCAGGATATGGTTTCCATCGGTAGCCAACATTTTGATCGGCAAGTTCCGCCGCATCTTGTTCTTTTCTTCGTCGGGATTCAGATCATGCACCATGTCGGTGTGCATGTCGGTCACGTACAGGTCGAGTTGGCCATCACGATCGTAGTCAAACACCTTGATTCCCATGGTGCCCCAGGCCGTTCGGGGAAATAGCTCGCGACTCTTTTTGACAAATCGTTTGCCTTGCTCGTTTTCGTAGTATTCGTCGTGGCCTTGCATGTTTAGTAGATAGATATCGGGCCAACCGTCGTTGTTTGCATCGATTGCCGAGGCGTCGCCGGTCCAGCTAACATCATTGAAACCAAGTTGTTCGTTGGCGTTTTCGAAGCGTCCGTCGCCAAGGTTGTGGAACAAAATGTTTGCTTCGGCCCGATCATCATGCAAATGGCCGGTGAAGGCCGCAGGATACGCGAGATAGTATCCCCCAGGACCTCGCTCTTCCGTCGTGTACTTGCCCACGTTCGTTAGCAGCAAGTCGAGCAAGCCGTCGCGATCATAGTCAAAAAACACGCTGCCCGATGAGTGTCCGACATGGTCGACCCCAGCCGCTTCTGAGATGTCTTCGAAATGGCCTTGGCCGTCGCCACGGAATAGTTTGTTAGGAGCACGGACACGAGTGAGATACAGGTCGGCGTTACCGTCATTGTCAATGTCGGCAAACGAGGCGCCCACTGAAACTTCGTCGGATATCCCGACTCCTGCGGACTCGGTGATATTCTCGAACTTGCCTTCGCCTTGATTCCGCCAAAGTTCATTGCTTCCGAATTGGCTGACGAAATAGATGTCCAGTCGTCCGTCGTTGTCGACGTCGGCCACTGCAATTCCGCTGCCGTGGTCGTAGTGTGCTGCTTTAAAAAGTCGCTTCACATCTTCGACAACTTCGTCCTTGAATTGGATTCCACTCTCTTTCAACTCGTTGCTGAATTGAAAATTGCTAGTGAGGTCCAAGGCAGCGACATCTGCTTTTTGTTTTTCGGCACGTTGACTAAGCCATGCGGGTGCGCGGACATCCTCTGGGACGGCAATCTCGTTCACTCGATCCTGCCACTCTGGGTTACGTGCATCAAGTAGCGTGTGAATGTCCTTTTTTAGTTTGACGTTTGCCTCGGGGGATATGCCGGAGTAATAGCCGCGTATTTGGGCATTGCCATCAACAAGGACAAACATTTGACTATGAGCGATGAGGGTATTTGCATCGCGAGGTGATGTGACCGGAAGCTTGAATCCGTCCTTGCTTAAATCCCACAGGTCGCCGCGATCGCCGGTCAAGAAATGCCAATGTTTGAAATCAGCGCGAGCTTTTTTGCCGTACTGCATCAACACGTGTGGCGTGTCAAACTCAGGGTCGACCGTAAACGAGACGAGTTCGGTGATGCCCCATGAGTTGTCGCTTTTCAGCGTCTGCTGTAATTCCGTGAATGCTGCGGTTTGGGCGGGACAGGTCAATCCACAGCGAGTGAAGATAAACGTGGCGACCCAAATCTTGCCATCGAGTTGGCTGCGGCTAAATTCCTGGCCTGATTGATCTGTCAGTGTGAACGGCGGCACAGAGCCAAGGACTTTTAGTTCCGGTTGTGTGTCATTTGCTGCTGCTGTGTCGTCATCGTGTTGGCGGGTTGTCGACTTTGTATCGTCATCGCGCGGAACTGGTTCCGTTGATTGGCGACAGCCCGCAAACTGCGTTATCAGAAGCGTCAGCACCAGCGTCATTAACGCGTTTCGCACAACAAAATTCTTTTTCATTACAGAGTCGGTGGTAGAGGAGTGGTCGAAAGAGATTGCATGGTGCGTTCGAATTCATTATCCGTTTGCACAATCATTGTTCCTAAAAGATCAGAATGGTCGTAGCCGCACATTTGGCTGCTTAATAAATCGAAGGTCCCTGTCTCTCGCGGGGCGATGAAATCAACTTCAAATACTAAGTCCGGAGCCGCTATCTCGTAGACTTCGACGCGGGGAATTTCAACAGTGTAGACAAAGTCATGGCTGTTTAGCTGTAAGTGAACTTGACAACCCGCAGGAACGTAGAGGTGCTTCTTTCCAAATCGATCGTCGTTCGTTCCGCTGACGCGGTCATCTCCAGGATACCGAAAGTAAAGTCGATAGTCGCTGGCGAAAACCACGACAGTGATTTGTTCGTGAGGCTGCGTAGTGATACTCAGGTTTTCCGTGCTGGTTCGATCCCGTCTGAGATAGTCAAGTGTTGCGAGCACGGATGCAAGCGTAAGAGCCGTCAGGCCGACCAAGGCAACTCGGTTGATTCCGGAGTGAGAAGTAACTTGGGGGTCTTCGCTAAGGATTGCTTTGTCAGGGCTGAAGCTTTTTTGCATGTACTTAATCTTGTGCGACGCAACCGCACATGTCGGTGCGGAAGGCTCTCGGGCCGCGGTTGTCCACAAATGGGCTTAGTTGCATCGATGGGCTCTGTGCTCAATTCTATTGACTCGCGAGCAGGGGATAAATAGATGCAACGAAGTGAGGAAACACAATCGAAGTTGCATATAACTCAATTCGAGTTGCGTACTTCCGGAATGTGTCTTTCTGGGACACGTAGCCCCTGTGTTTATTGAGAAATTTTCCCAGTAGAGGGGTGCCCGTGAAATGTCGCTTATTTGCCGTGTCGATAAATATTTCTTGGGGTAAAAAGTGGTGGATCTGCGTCTTCTACACAGGTCGCAACAAAATATGCTTGTTTTTATTGATAATTTTTGTCACAATTAGGAGCTTGGTAAGCCGACTCATTTAGCCGTTAGCGTAGTCTTGTGCGCTTTTAAGCCGCCCCCGTTGCTCGCGTGCTCCTTGTCTTAATGAATGTCGAGCTCACCCACATGTTTTTATTTGGCGTTGTGTTCCTGAATACTTGCCAACAGATTTACTTTCTATTCGGAGTCACCAATGAAGAGTCCATTACGCAGTCGTTCGGGGTTTACCCTGGTCGAACTGTTGGTCGTAATCGCGATCATCGGAGTTTTAGTCGGCTTGTTATTGCCGGCGGTTCAGGCAGCTCGAGAGGCTGCTCGGCGTATGTCCTGCAGCAACAACGTGAAGCAGCTTGGGCTTGGTATGCACAATTACCACGCCGCATACAACATGTTGCCAATGCAGTCTGGAGGGACGCACGGTAAAGGCACTGGGCCCTCAAATCGCTTGATGTTGAGTTGGTTGGTTGGCGTTTTGCCGTTCGTCGAGCAGCAGGCACTGTGGGAACAGATCAGTAATCCCAACGGCACCTATCCTTCGATGGGTGGACAGACGGACGACACTAATTATGTGCCCTGGCGTACTCAGGTGCCTGCGTTCCGTTGTCCAAGTGACCCAACGCAACAGACCGCTGATTTTGCCTTTACGAACTACTACGCCTGTCAAGGCGATGCATACTTCGAGCAGCATCATGCTGGTATCAATGACGGTTCTTACATCG
>CAXBHV010000869.1:0-3938 GCA_963974855.1 uncultured Rhodopirellula sp.
TGGGGTTGTCCGCCGTCGTTTGGCCTACGATTGCTCCTTGCGATACGGACCAAAAGCCATCGACACCTTTCCAACCCGAAAGATCATTCCCGTTGAACAGGATTTGAAATTTCTCGGTATCGAAGGCGGCTTTTTCTGAGGGATTGGCCGCGAAAGAGGCCGTGACGGCAAGGAAAAGAGATAGCAAAGAAGGAAAAACGGAGCGCAGTAGCATCGAAATTTTGCTGGGATAGTGGAGGGAAACGCAGCGGGAAGAACCGCCTGGGTAGGAGACGCAGAGTGCGACGCACCAGTGTACACAGAGCGAGTCGCAAAGTCTATTTAGTGACAACGCAGTCTGGGGGGCAGTTGTCCACTATTGGTGGCAAGGAATCCGCATGCTGCCGACCCGCATATAGACGGGCTCCATCGTCCACAGATCGTTTGCTGCGAAAAAGAATTTGCGGCATTACAACAAGTTCAGCCTGGAGGTGGGAAACTAAAACTTAGCATTGCCGCGCCGCATCGGGTACATTCAGGGCCTGCTTGCTATTTGCCTGCCCCGCCTCTCGCCCCACCTACGAATCATGTTTCTCGTGAACCCCTCGAGACTTTTGCTCGGGAAATTGCCCCGCGCGGATGCAATCTGCTTATCCGGATTCGTGGTTCTGTCGGCATTGCTATTTGTTGCCTCTGCGCGGGGCGGTGAAAACACGGTCGCGTTGACGGAACAGGAAGAACATTTTTTCGAGCAACAAGTGCGGCCGGTATTGCTCGAACGTTGCGGTCAATGCCACGGCCCCAAAAAACAGCAGGGAGGTTTGCGAGTCGATTCGCTGCAATCGCTACTGACCGGTGGAGATAGTGACGCGGCCATCGTGCCAGGGGATGCCGCAGCCAGTTTGCTCGTATCGGCGATCCGTCGTGAAGGCGGCTTGGAAATGCCGCCCAACAAAGAATTGCCGGCACACGAAATACGCTCCCTCGAGGCTTGGATTGACAGTGGTGCTCGGTGGCCTGCGGAGTCCATGCAGCCCGCCGAGCAAACGCCCCGCCACAGCGAGGATCACTGGGCCTTTCAAGCGGTTAAGCAAACAGCCATTCCTAACGTCCAAAACCTTGCCGACGCGGAATGGATTCAGACACCGCTTGATGCGTTTATCGCCGCCCGACGGAGCGAACAGGGCTTGCCGCCATCGCCACCTGCGGATCGTCGCACGTTGATTCGCCGAGTGACGTATTCATTGACCGGTTTGCCGCCGACGCCCGACGAGGTTGCCGCGTTCATTCTCGACGACGATCCGCTGGCGTACGAGAAACTTGTGGAACGATTGCTGCAGTCGCCACACTATGCCGAACATTGGGGACGACACTGGCTCGATGTCGCTCGCTATTCGGATACCAAAGGCTACGTGTATGCGCGTGAAGAACGATTTTGGACCCAGGCCTGGACGTATCGGGATTGGGTAGTCAAAGCGATTCGCGACGACATGCCTTACGATCGATTTCTGTTGCTGCAAATCGCAGCGGATCAGGTCGCCGACAGCCAACCGGAGGACTTGGCGGCGATGGGGCTACTGACATTGGGACGTCGCTTTCTGGGCGTGCGACGTGATGTGATTGATGATCGCATCGATGTCGTCACCCGTGGCACGATGGGTTTGACCGTCGCCTGCGCTCGATGTCACAACCACAAATATGACTCGATTCCGACAGCTGACTACTATTCGCTATACGGTGTTTTCGACAGCTGTTACGAAAAACAAACCGTGCTGACAGACCAGCCTGGTGACGATGCGTTTCAAGTCGAATTGGCAAAGCGACAGCTGGCGTTGCAGGAAACGATGCAGAAACTGGCCAGCGAATCTTCGCAACGGGCCCGTGAACGCATTGCGGATTACTTGTTTGCGCAAACCGAATTGCACAAATATCCGGCCAATGGTTTTGATCAGATTTTCCAGAAATCGGACCTGCTGCCGGCGTTCGTGCGGCAGTGGGAAAGCTATCTACGTGCTGTGAAACCGAACCGTGATTCTGTCTTTGCACTGTGGCATGCATACGCGGATCTCGAACCGGCCACGTTTGCCTCCGAGGCTGAAGCAGTCACTCGACGTTGGCACGAGTCCGCCGTGAGGAATCAAAACGTCAATTCGGAAATTGCCGCAGCCTTTTGTACTCCGCCGCTAACGTTCCGCGAAGTCTGTGATCGATACGGTGAAGTGTTTGCCCAAATCGATCCGAACGTAGGGTCGGACGATGCCGATATCGAAGCCCTGCGGGCAGTATTGAATTCGCCGATGTGCCGTGTTCCTGAGAGCCCGATCTCGCACTGTGAAACGTTCTTCGATAGTAGCAGTGTGACCACGCTGTGGAAGCTTCAGGGTTCTATCGACCGCTGGTTGATCAATGCCGCGGAGCCGATTCCCGTCGCCGTGTCGCTCGTGGACCTAGCGACGCCGGTGGAACCACGAATCTTTCTGCGCGGCAATCCATTGAAACTGGGTGATGATGTTCCGCGTCAATTTCTGAGCGTGATTCGCGGGCCAACGCAGCAACCCTTCCAAATTGGTAGCGGACGATTAGAACTAGCCCAAGCCATCATCGATCCGCAAAATCCGCTAACCGCACGAGTGATGGTCAACCGCGTTTGGATGCATCATTTTGGTACCGGCTTGGTGTTGACGCCCAGCGATTTTGGTGTGCGTGCGGATCCCCCCTCGCATCCGCAATTGCTCGATTGGCTGGCCGCAGAGTGGATACGGAAAGACTGGAGCCTCAAGTCGCTGCATCGTTTGATCGTGTTATCGGCGACATATCGACAAAGCTCGACGATGCCTGAAAACGCCGAACATCGGCAACGTGTGACCCGCGTTGATCCCGAAAACCGCTTGCTGTCACGAATGAATCCGCGGCGGGTTTCGTTTGAAGAACTTCGCGATTCGCTACTGCAAGCTTCCGGGACGATGGATCGAAGCATCGGAGGCAAACCTGTAGACATGTTTGCGACTCCTTTTCCAAACCGTCGCAGCCTCTATGGACAAATCGATCGACAGTACTTTCCGACAGCGTTGCGGATGTTCGATTTTGCGAACCCAGACTTACATGTCGCCAAGCGAAACCAAACGACGGTTCCTCAACAAGCACTGTTCTTCATGAATCATCCGTTGGTGCTCCAGCGTGCTCGTGCGATGGCGAATCTTGTGCGAGCTGAACCGCCGCAGCAAGCGATCACTCGAATGTTCGATCTGGCCTACCAGCGACCTCCGAGTGAAATTGAGATGGCCGACGCGATGACGTTGTTAGCACATCCGATTTCCAAAGAGGCGACTAAAACCGAAACCGGAGAGCTTGAGTGGAGTTATGGTTACGGGCACTACGATTCCGAAGCAAAGCGGCTTGAGGGATTCACGCAATTGCCGCATTTTACTGGCCAGGCTTGGCAAGGCGGCCCCTCTTTTCCAGATGCCAAGCTCGGTTGGGTTCAGCTCACCGCGACCGGCGGCCATCCGGGAAACGACGTTCAGCATGCCGCGGTTCGTCGCTGGACAGCCCCGCGTGCGATGACGGTTTCGATTCGCTCCAAAGTGACCCACCAAGCAACCCCAGGTGATGGAATTCGCGCCAGTATCTTTAGCTCGTCTGGTGGACTGCTGGCATCGACCAGCCTCCACAAGGACATCGTTGATATGAATGTCGACATGTTGACTGTGCAACCAGGTGAAACAATCGATTTCATCGTGGATATCAACAAGGTGCTCAATAACGATCAGTACCTCTGGGACATCACGCTCGAAGCTTCGCCAGGCGAAAGTTGGAATGCCACTTCCGATTTCCCGAAAGACACCCTCGTACAGCTCGACGAACTCGAGCAGCTTGCTCAGGTATTGTTATGCACCAACGAATTTTTGTTTGTGGATTGACCTGAGGACGAACACGCACTTTATTGAGACTGGAATTGG
>CAXBHV010000870.1:0-3934 GCA_963974855.1 uncultured Rhodopirellula sp.
CCATGATCCTCGTCGATCAAGCACCTCGCTACAGCGAAGCGTTTCACCAGTTAGCGATCTGTTGGCAAGGCTTGGACAACTCACCGCAAGCCGAGACAGCGTTTCGAAGTTGCCTGTGGCATTGCCGTTATCACTACCCAGCGTGGCAAGGGTTGGCTCGTTGCCGGATGCTTGCTCGCGATTACGAAGGAGCGATCTCAGCGCTTCGACGCTGTGTCGAAATTTGTCCCGACGTTGAAAACGCACGTGTTCAAATTCGAGTGTTGGAGCGGCGGTTACGACAAACGGATGCCTGATCCATTGACGTTAATTATGATGGACAACGGTGAGTGACTCTTTCACCACACTCCCCCCAAAAAAACGCCCGCTGCGATTTTGAGACAGAGGAAGCTAGATGAGTTACGACGAGCCACTCGTTGGATCGCTTGCCATTGCATTCGCAGTGGTCACGAGCGTAATTGCCGTCGGACCTTGGAATAGCCCCTATCAGTTGCGAAGCATCGCAGCGGTACGTGGTCGGTTCGGCAAACCCGCTGCACGTTGCGTGTGGTTGGTCGTTGCGATTGCGGCGTTCACCGCCGGCATGGCGATCCTCAGCGGGACCCGCCCTTCGTATGCCGAACCCGGCGGCGTGCACGCGATCGAGCACTAACAGCCCATCTTCACGTAGTGGACGAGGCTACGAGTCCCTCCGCAGCTCATGTAGTGGACGAGGCTACGTGTCCCAAGTTCCGCAGTTTTCATGTCGTGGGGGAGGTAACGAGACCTCCCGCTTTCACTATTCCGCACGGACTCGTTGCCTCGTCCACTACGTTTGGACCGTAGCCTAAACTAGGTTCCTGGGTTGGCGTCTTTTATGTAGTGGACGAGGCTACGAGTCCCAAGTTCCGCAGCTTTCATGTCGCGAGGGAGGTAATGAGTCCTCCCGCTTTCACCCTTTCGCACGGACTCGTTGACTCGTCCACTGCGTTCGGTCCGCAGCCTACGCTACGTTCCTGGGTTGGCGTCTTTGACCGCTTTGTCCATCACTTTGATTGCAGCGTCGGTGTAGCGATGGTGCTCGTTCCAGAAGTGGTTCATCGCGGCTTCATCTGCAAAGAAGAACATGCGATTGTGAGTTGGGTCTTTGAGTCCCCATTCACGTTTGCCCGGTACGATGCGGCGTTCTTCGAAGAATCGCACAACGTCGATTTCGTTCAGCACAGGCGTGTAAGTCACAGGGTCGGCAAGGAAGGATTCCATCGCTTCGGCACTTGCGAACAAGTACAGCTTGCCAAGATGGACCACACCGAAATCAGGTCGTCCTTCGACCCAGCGGTCTTCTTTGATCACGGTCACGGCACAGAAGCCTTCCATCGCAAGTCCAGGTTGATCTGGTTTGCCGGTTGCTTTTGGTGCTGCTTTCGCAGTGGGCTGCGGTTCAGATGAACTCGCGGTTAGCGGTTCCATTTCAGGTTCCGGCAGCGATTCCTCGGTCAACTGGCCCGGCATCCCCAGTGTCATGCCATCGGTTCGTGCACCGGCCAAAATGCCTTTGGCTCCGCCTGCGAATTGGCCCGCAATGTTTGCCGAAGCCGGAGCGGCGGTGACTTGAGGTGCGGGAGCATGGTTGGTAGTGGGAGCTTCTGCGGGAGCCACAGATGCAATGTCTTGCGTCGCAGGAGCGGTCGCTTGAATGCCCTGAGGCACTGCCGATTGCAGCATCGCAACGTAACGATCCGCCGCTTGCGGGCTGACCGTGTGCGAGATGGTCTTGCCGGCGGTGGTCACGATCACGTCGGTTGGGAACGCTTTGACATGGAACATTTCGACCAGCTGCGGGTTTTTGCCAGCGTGGATTTTGACCGGAATGTAGTTCTGATCCAGTGCCGCGTCGACGATCGGTGCTTTGAACGCACCCGCTTCGAGTCGATCGCACCACACACAGTTATCGCTGAAGAAATGCAACAACAAAAGTTTGTTTTCTGCCTGAGCTTTCGCGTGGGCCGAACGAAGGTTTTCATTCCAGGCAATTTCGGCGCTCGCAAACGAAGAAGCGGTCGCCGCAATGACTGCGGAAAAAAACAATGAGAGGGTTACCGTACGCATCAAACCTGTCCTGCCGTCGTGAAAGCGTGGGTACAAACGTTGAGCAAAATCTGCTCATCCTGGATTAGTTTCGGCAGTAACCATCCTGCCACTTAAGCCGAAAGTACAAGTTGGGAAGACTTTAACGCCACCGCAATCGATACCCCATTTGGAAATCGCTCTCAAAGAGTCCCCCAGCTAGGCCGCGTCCTGCCGCTCTCAGAACTTGAATTAAAAGCAGCATTACGCCCTGATTTATTGCTCTGGCGAACGATTCCCAGCCTAGCGCGGTTCTTCTGTCAGGGTGCAAAGAGTACCCCCGGGTTTGCCTTGATTTTTCTTGCTTGTATTAGGGCATGTCGTAGGTTTTCCTGGCGACTTATCTCGTTCAGGGATGAGCAAACGAAAAATAATCCAAGATGCGGCCCCCAAGGCCGTGTCCAGCACGGGGAGCCAAATAGAGTGACTAAAATCAAATCCAAAATGCTAATCGCACTAGCAGCAATCGCGACATCGGTCGGTGTTCAAACGGCTAACGCTGAATCGGCAATTCGATTGCCTGCGGACAATTCCGTCACCATGCAACAAGGGGGCCAGGTTCTGTTGCAGCTGGAGGTCCCTAGCGGCGAAAGCCGGCAATCGCTGGCATATGCCACCGTGACGGTGGTGGATCGAAACGGCAGTGCTCGAAAATACCAAGCGGACCAGCAAGGTATCGTGCGGCTGACCGGCATCTCGGCCGAGCCTTATAGTGTCGTCGCTTCCAACGGAAACGCGTATGGTTCGACAATGATGTTTGTTCGTCCCGAAGACGTTGCGGCCGCAAATCCGACTCCTGCTCGGATGACGCTCGCCCAAGTCAACTCGAGCAAGCTGATGCCGTGGATCGATCGATACACCAAGCAGTTCGCGAACAAACACGCCAGCCAGCTGGGTGAAGTTGCGAGCGATGTACCAAGTGAGGGCTCGCGAACCGGAAATCGAATCGGACTCGAAGAGGGCGGAATTCTCAACGGGCAACTTGTTTCGGTTCTTACCCAGGACGGCCGTGAAGTCTCGCTCGAGGGAACCGAAGTGGTTCTGATGCACCGAGGCGTGGCGGTTGGAAAAACGTATGCTCAGGCAGATGGCGCTTTCCAATTCAAGGGTGTTCGCAGCGGACCTCACGGCATCGTGGCAGCTGGCCCCTCCGGCTATGCAACGCTCGCTTTCGAAGCTGTCGGACAAAACGACGTCGCTAGCAAACGAGAACCCGGCCATCAATTCGTTTCGGTGATGAGTCGCGATACTTCGAGCTTGCTGCCCGTGGTGATGGTTCCTCCTGCGATGATCCCCGGCGTGATCGATCCGTTTGGCGCCAGCGTGATGGCCGATCCCATCCCATCGGCTAACGGCAGCGAACTGACCGGATTCGGCCATCATGGTGGTGGCGGCCATCACGGCAGTGGCGGAATCCAAGGCGGTGGCGACGGATTCGCTGGTGGCGGCGGAGGCGGTGGTGGAATTGGCGGCGGTTCAGGCGGCGGTGGTGGTCTTGGCGGCCTCGGACTGCTTGGTGGAATTGGCGCGGCGATCGCGATCCCTCTGGCGACGGATGACGACGATAACCCAGGATCGGTCGCATCGCCTTCTGGTTTCTAACGAACCCGCTTGCTGTCAAAAACGCGGCACTTGCTACTTCGACAACACGATTCGATAACTTTGATAACCGACGTCACCCTAAACAGGGGGCGTCGATTTTTTCGTGGCTGCCCGGAACATTCTCGTAGGGGAAGTCGTCAAGACTTTCGTTTCACGACGCGTGCCCCCCCGAAACTCTTAACGGATTGTTGATTTAATCGAAATGCAAATCGCAGTAGTGAGCCGT
>CAXBHV010000871.1:0-3933 GCA_963974855.1 uncultured Rhodopirellula sp.
CGGTTGTGACGACGATGGGCGAGAATACCGACACAAGTTCCGCGATCACCGTGGCCACCATCACGGTGGATGATGATGCGTTGGGAACGGAAACGCTGAGTTTATCGGGTGACGACGCTGCAATGTTTGAGATCGTGGGGAATGATTTGCGATTGAAAGCTGGGGCTGCGCTTGATTTTGAGACCAATTCCTCACTGGATGTCACTGTCAACGTCGATGACGCAACGATCACGGGAAACCCGGATGATTTTGCCAACCATTCAGTTTCGATCACCAATCAGAACGATGCACCCACGATTGCAGGGACCGCAAACAAAACGCTGAACGACAACAGCACCGCTGCGATTTTTAGCACTGTGACGATTTCGGATATCGATGGCGACAATGTCTCGATCACGGTTTCGCTCAGCGGCGGAGACGCTAACGGGTCGTTTACCACCGCTTCGTTGATCGCCAGCGGGTTCAGCAACGATGGCGGCGGTGTGTACACGCGAGCGGCTTCCTCTGCCGCACTCGCAGAAACCGCGATTCGTCAGCTCGTCTTTGATCCGACCGAGAACCAGGCTGCGGTCGGCACGACGACATCGACAACCATCACGATCACGGTCGATGATTCGATAACGACCCAATCGAAAAATATCGTCGTGGACGCTACTTCCATTAACGACGATGCCACAGGACAACCCGTCATCGTCGGAGTCGCGGCACAAGGACAGACTTTGACCGCCGACACGAGCGGCATTGCCGACGCGGATGGACTGGGCAGCTTTGTCTATCAGTGGACGCGTGGCGGAGGCGTAATTTCAGGTGCCACATCAAGCACCTATACCCTGACCGCTGCGGATACCGGCAGTGCGATACGTGTTTCCGTCAGTTTCACTGACGCACTCGGATCCAATGAAGGACCGCTTGTCAGTGGCGCCACCCTAAACGTCGTGGGTAGCAATACAGCTCCGGTGATGACAAATACCCAGGTCAATACGATTTCGGGCCAGAGAACTGAGTTTGCTGCCGACGTGTTCCAGCAGAATACGATCGATGTCGACGGCGATCCGATGACGGCAGTATTGGTGACGCCGCCCGCTTCGGGAAGTTTGAGCTTGGATCCAACGGGGCGATTCGTTTACACATCCGAGGTGGGTTTCACCGGAACGGTCAGCTTCCAGTGGAAAGCGAACGACGGTGCTAGCGATAGTAACGTGGCAACGGTGGTGATCAATGTGCGTCCCGCTGCGATTCCACTGCCCCTTCCTCCGCTCAAAGACGCTCCCGAACCGGAGGACAACCGAAACGACGACGCAAGTGACGACAACAGTGACTCGGATGCTGATAACGCTTCGGACAACGACGCAACCAATGTCGCCAACATCGGGTTCGCGGGAATGCAGTCCGAGCGGAGTGAAAACGAGGGCGCGGGCAGCGTCAACAACAACGTTGTCGAGTTCCTGCAAGTCGACGATGACGAAAATCAAGAAATCACGGTATTAAGCGTTCAAACAACCTCTCAAATCAATACGGAATCCGATTCCGGCGACGAGGGGTCTTATCGCTCAGACACGACTGTGACAAGCAAACTGCAAAATGCGGATTCCGGGTTTAACGATTCGGCATTTCAAGCGATTTCGGTCGCCGATTACGCGTTGTTGACAAGCCCAGGTCAAATGTGGGACCAGCTCGACAACTATCAAAAACAACTCGACAGCCAGATCCAAGGCGACTTGATCATGGTAGGAACGGCCGGTGCCGCCGCGTCCAGTTTTACCGTCGGGATTGTCGCTTGGGCACTTCGTAGTGGGTTCCTCGTTTCGGGATTGTTGGCACACATGCCAGCATGGCGAGCGGTTGACCCGTTGTTGATCATGCAGGGAGCAGGAGCAAGTGACGATGGTGAGTCACTCGAAGAATTGATGGACCGCCGCAACCAAGAAATGGACGAATAGGAACGCACGGGAAAATCATGAACTTATTTCAACATATACCGATCCGCATCCGAATTTCGTTCGGGCTTGTGGGTTTAATGACCGGAAGTTTGCTGGTTGCCAGCGCTGCAGGATTCTTTCCTAACGAACAGGAAGAAATTCTGCGGGGCCGCGCCAAGATGTGTGAATCGCTCGCGATCAGCGGCACCGCGATGGCGGCGTCCGGGCAAGTCGATTCGCTTCACGTCACTTTGGCATCGATCGTTCAACGTGACCCTCAAGTGTTGTCGATTGGGCTGCAGAACGTCGATGGCGACACCGTTGTTTCGGCGGGACCGCACGCGGAGACCTGGGATTCGAATGCTGGAAACAGCATGAACCAGATGCACGTGCCGATCTTTCGCTATGGAAAACAATGGGGCGAATTGCAAGTTGCTTTTGAACCGACCGGCGGATGGATGGGGCTGGATCACTGGGCGCCCGCATGGTTGCTGATCGTTTTGATCCCAGCGTGCTTGGTTCAATTTTCATTTTTTCTACGCAAGACACTCGAAAATCTTGATCCCTCCGGGGCAATGCATACGCATGTGGAAAAGGCACTGGACACGTTTACGGTGGGATTGTTCTTGTTGAACTCACGCGACCGCATTCTGTTCGCAAACCAACGACTGGCGATCCTACTGGGCTGTACGGCTGACGAACTTGTCGGCAAGCGAACTACCGAACTTGCCTGGATTCATCCTGACAAAACGGCAACGACTTTACCGTGGGAAGATGCCAAACAAACCAATGATTCGGTGAATGATCGAATCCTGCATTTCGAATTGAATGGTCGCATGTTGACCTTCAGCGTGAACTGTACGCCGATCACCGGGCAAGGCTTTCTGGCAACGTTCGACGACATCACGTTGATCGAAGAGAACAAGGTCGAATTGGCGAATGCCCGTGATGAAGCACAAAACGCGAACGAAGCGAAAAGTGCGTTTCTTGCCAACATGAGTCACGAGATCCGTACGCCGCTGAACGCAGTGCTCGGATTTACCGATGTATTGCGTCGTGGATTGGTCACGAATTCGGACGAAGCCGTCGGCCATCTCAACATGATTCATAACAGTGGCGAACATCTGCTCGAATTGATCAACGACATCCTCGACCTTTCCAAGATCGAAGCAGGACGACTGCAAGTCGAAATGATCGATACGAATGTGCAAGAAACGATCACCACCGTAGCAAGCGTGCTACAAGAACGCGCCGTTGAGAAGAAACTTGACGTGCTTGTCGAGTTCAATTCATCGATGCCGCGCATCATGCAAACCGATCCAACGCGATTGCGTCAAGTCATCACCAACTTGGTGGGCAACGCGATCAAGTTTACGGATAAAGGTGCAGTGAAAATTGTTGCCGAGGTCGTTACCGAGAATGATTCCACACCGATGCTGCAAATCGCGGTGGTGGACAGCGGAATTGGAATGACAGCAGAACAACAAAGCAAAATCTTCCAGTCGTTTGTTCAAGCTGATAGCACCACGACGCGAAAATATGGCGGAACCGGTCTAGGATTGTCGATCAGTCGACGCTTGACCGAGGCGATGGGAGGTAGTTTGACTGTGGCCAGCGAAGCAAACGTCGGCAGTACGTTTACCATCACGATCCCCGTCGATCCGCAAGCGATGACAGATGTGATTACACCCGAAGAAATATTATCGCAGGCCAGCAACCGAAACTCAGATGGGTTGGTCCACGGTTTGATCCGCTTGCCTGCGTTGCCCGTCCTCGTTGTTGACGATGGCGAGGCCAACCGTCGCTTGATCGAATTGGTGCTCAGCCGTGCCGGTGCGAAAGTCACGGCTGTCGAGAACGGCCTTGAAGCGATTCGAGAGTTGAGTGAATCCGATTATTCGTTGGTGCTAATGGACATGCAGATGCCAGTGCTCGATGGATACACGGCGACCCAACGATTGCGTGAATGTGGTGTGACCACGCCGATTATCGCGCTGACCGGGAACGCGATGAA
>CAXBHV010000872.1:0-3933 GCA_963974855.1 uncultured Rhodopirellula sp.
CGTCGGTAAAGATGACCACGAAGTTGGGCTTGCTGTCCGTGGCCAAGACGGCACTAGCACCAGAGAACAGCAGATAGGCAATCACCGTGAGGGGCCGTTTCATAAAATTCATCGATATCTACTTGCTAGTTGCGCTGGCCAGAGCGTGGATGGGGGCGTATTGCGTTCTCGTTTCTACGTCCACCGTTTGGGGACAGTAGCAACGCAGTTTTGCTAAAATGTCTTGAAATCGTTCAAATCGCTTCCACTTCGGTAAAGTAAGCTCCGCCCGCACGTCCCTTCGCGTCATACAGATAGGTCACCAACTCAGTGGGCCCCGCCGGCAGTTCCAGCTCAAACACCACTCCCTGGCTCTGTGGGGCGACTGGTTGTTCTTTGGTTTTGCCAGCGATCTCGATTTTCGCTCGCTCGGCAACCACCAGCTTGTTGGCTTCTTTGGGATACTGTCGGAGCGTGATTCGGTAACGGCCGGCCTGCTTGACCTCAATCATCCAGGGTCCGGTGACCTTGGGGAGTTTTCGGATGGAAGTGAAGTTCCACGGTGGGTTTCCGGTGGGCATGTACCAATCCTGCGAGCAAAGGACGGTCGGGTTCTCGGCTGGATTGCCGACATCGATTCGAACCGGCGTCAGCCTTGGCGAAACCTTGTACCAAAACGGTTGGTACTGTTCACGCAATTTCGCCACCACTTCGGGATGATCCGCAACGACATTGTTTCTTTGCGCGGGATCGGCCTGGATGTCATACAGGGCTTGGCCGTCGGAGTTGACCAATCGCCATCGCTCGGTCATCACCACGGAATATTCAAACGGTTTGGAAGGCGTGGAATTGCACGACATGATGATCTCGCTGCCACGCCTGATCCGGTCCGTCTGGCTTCGAAGCGCTGCCTGGATCGGAGACGCTGTCTGGCTGAGCGAGGCTGAGCAGCGGTTTAATCGAGATTCCGTCGGGCCGGTATTCATCGGACACCGGAATACCACACAGGTCGACTAGCGTCGGCAAAACATCAATATGGGCTGCGAGTGCCTCGATATCTTTGCCCCCGCTCAGCCCGCCGGCCGGCCAGTGAACAAAGAACGGCACACGATGGCCACCGTCGTAAACCGATGACTTTTTGCCTCGCATCCCCGCGTTGTAACCTGCAATTGCCTCCGAGTCCAAGCCTTTGAACTTCGCACCGGCAGCGGTCCCATTGTCCGTCATGAAAATCAGGATTGTGTTCTCAGCTAGCCCCAGCTCACTGAGCCGTTGCCGCAAGATCCCCATGTTGTGATCGATATTAGCGATCATTCCGTAGAAGTTCGGGTTAGCCACCGCCTTGTTGCCCATATATGGCTTGGCCCACTCGGGCGGAACGCGATACGGTCCGTGCGGCGCGTTGGGGGCGATATACAGAAAGAACGGTTTATCCTTGTTCTCGTTCACAAAGCGAATGCCTTCTCGGAACCAAACGTCGGTGCAATAGCCTTCGAATGACTCGAACTTTCCATTGCGTTCGTAGATGTCGTCGAAGTAGTCGTTGCCCCAGTGATCCGATGCCTGGCCCACACCACCGCAACGATGCCAGACGACATCCTGAAACCCGCGATCCTGTGGCCGATGCGGAGCGTTATCACCGAGATGCCACTTCCCAACCATGCCGGTAGCGTATCCGTTTTCGGCAAATAGATTCGCCACCGTTTTTTCGTCACGATGCAGCATCGTGCGCCCCGAGCTAGTGCGGTACGCTCCCGAGTAACCAGGATGGTTTCCCGTCATCAGGGCTGCCCGCGTCGGCGTGCAGAAGGGACTGACGTGGAAGTCGGTGAAACGAATCGATTCGGAATAGAGACGATCGATATTCGGCGTCTTCAAGATTGGATTGCCGTGGCAACCGAGGTCACCGTAGCCCTGATCGTCAGTCATGACGAGGATGACATTGGGCTTGGTTTGTTCGGCGGCCTGTAACGAAACAACCGAGCCAACCAAAAGCAGTGATGCGGTAACCAAACGAGTGATTTGAACCATGAGTATCTACTCTTTTTCGGAGGGCACTTTGGACGCAGGCTGCTTCTGACGTGTTTTTTTGATCGGACTTTGAAGTTTTCGAGGTCCCTTGTCAAAGAATCTGGCCTTGGTGCCGGTTTGATCGATGTCGCCTAATTCCGTCCTTGCCCGAGTGATTCGTTTCATCAACACAGCGACCACTTCAGGATGTTCCGCCGCCACGTTGATGGTTTCACCGGGATCCGCCTCGAGGTCGAACAAGTGCACTTCGTCGACCGCTTCAATCATGCGGCTCCACCAACCGAGACCTTGCGGTGCATTGACTCGCGGCAGAACGAGTTTCCATGAGCCCGACCGCACGCCAGTCAGCAGGCACCCCGAGTAGTAAAGGTATTCGTCACGTGGACTGGCTTCGGACTTCCCGGCCAAAAATTCAGTCGCGTCTTTGCCGTCGAGTTCGACGTCGGGCAGCTTGCCCTTGGCGATCGAAGCAAACGTGGGCAGCAAATCCATCGTGCTGAGGATCTCGTCGGACGAAGAACCTGCAGGAATTCGCCTAGGCCAGCGAGCAATAAAGGGAACTCGCGATCCGCCATCCCAAGCACTCATCTTCCAGCCGCGCAGAGGATCGGCATTGCCGGAATGGTCCCGAGGGATCAACTTCGCCGCATTGGGCTTCATCCCGCGTGTGGTTTCGACCCACGGGCCGTTATCGGATGTAAACACGACCAAGGTATTGCCGTCGATATTTAACTCTTTCAGCGTCTTGAAGATTTCGCCACAGGACCAATCGATTTCTTCGATTGTGTCGCCGTAGAAACCGCCATCGGACTTGCCTTTAAAATTCTCCGATGCCCCCAGCGGAATGTGTGGCATGTTGTGTGCCAGATACAGGAAGAACGGTTTCTGGTGGTTCGACGTGATCCACCGAATCGCTTCACCCGTATAGTCGGCGGTGATGTTGTCCCAGCTCTCAACGGACTTCACCACAACTTGCTGATTACGCATGATCGAGCTGCGCATCTTTGTATCGTCGACGTTCACCGTGTAACCGTTGAACTGAGGTGTGCCGTAAAAGTAATCGAAGCCTTGGGCATTCGGCATCGTCGTGTTTCCACTGTCGAGTCCTAGATGCCACTTGCCGATCATGCCAGTCGTGTAGCCGGCCTGCTTCAGTACTTCAGCTATCGTGACTTCGTCTGGATGCGGAACCGTGTGCAGCCGTTTGATGTTTCCGGGTTCAGCAATTCGAATCGGATACGATCCGGTCATTAGTGCCGCTCGCGAAACACCGCAAACGGGCTGAGCATAGAAGCTGGTCAGCTTGATGCCCTCGGCTGCCATCTGGTCCAAATGCGGCGTCTTGATATTCGGCGAACCGAAGCAACCCAAATCCTGGTACCCCTGATCGTCGGTCAAAATCAAGATGATGCTGGGCGTCGCAGCGGCATCAGCGCCGGTCCCAGTATTGGTAGCAAGGAGTTGAAGGCCCCCAAAGCCAATAGCGAAAACCAGGTTCAGGAGTTTCATTTTTGCTTCTTTCGTCGATTCGTCGTCGTTGCTGTAATCGAGTGGCCGCGTTTGTTTGACTCCCCTACGTAAATAATCCGGGCTAGACTCTAACTGCTCGCAGCGAAGCATTTCCCGCTCGTTCGCGTTTTTGCATACGAAACGTGGTTTGGTAACCTTTTATGCGATGCGACAAACGTCCGAGCGAAATCGAGATCATTACGTGTGATGCATTATCACTCAACGGATCGGTTCATTCGAGGATAATCTACGACATGCAGTTAATGATTTGCGTCATTTTAATCGTCATCGCCAAGTAATCTTGGCCTGTCGACTTTCGGTGTTCACCCAAACGCTGCAATGTTCAAATTCACGGGTAAATTCCCAGTTTTCTGGCGAGGTTCGCTGGTAGGCCCCCTTGGGCGGACCGAGCGG
>CAXBHV010000873.1:0-3933 GCA_963974855.1 uncultured Rhodopirellula sp.
ATTAGTCGTGCCACCGACGGCCCACATGCGGCAAACGTTGTCGTGGGGCGTCAGCCAGAATCTGATGTACCCCGTGCATCACCAGTACGGACGCAATATGAATTACCCGGGTGCTGCGGCTCCTGGCAGCTTCCATGCAACGCCTGGGTGGCCAAGTCACACCGACCAGTTTGGCGTCTACTACGTCCGCGGACCTTGGTAGTCATCAAGCAGAAATCTAAGAATCAAAAACGGCACGCCTGTTCAGGCGTGCCGTTTTTTTTGTCCTAATCCATCCACGAAAAAACGACGGATGCAAAGCACTCGTCGTTCGATCGTTTTACTAATGATTGGTACCCACGATTAGTGGTGCCCGTCGATTAGTGATGCCAGTGACCGGTTTGATGCCAGTCGTAATGTCCCGGTTGGACGTGAAAGTGGTTGCCATGGCGGATGATTTCCGTCGGATGGTAATCGTAGTGGCTGGTGTCGTGGTAATAACCGTGACCATAGCCATGTCCGTAGCCACCGTGCCCATATCCACCATAGTGCGAGCGATAGGAACTGCCGTAGCGTGGCGCATAGTAGCTGCCATAGTTACCGTAACCATGCCCATGTCCGCCTACCGAAATGTGAAGCCCCCCCACTCGCAAGAACCCATTACCGGCTTCCGCAGTCGAGGTGTCCGCAGCAAGGGCAAAACAGGCAGCAATTGCAGGAACCGCGATCCATTTTGTGATTGAAAACATCTTCTTCGAACTCCTCAATATTGTTTTGCTCCTAAGCCAAACCCCGACTTAGGATCTCATCTGCTATTAAATGCTACAATCGTGCCATGAAACACGTGCGTGAAACTAATTTCAGCTAGATTTTTCGCGAAGGACGCTAAGTCCTTTCCGAGAAACACTTTGCGACAAACAATGACAGTTAAAAAAGGGCGGTGTGAAAGCTGCGACGTCGCGACACGGCTGCCAGATGTACTCTTTTTGAGCACTCGCGTGTAGTCAAAATGACATCGCGTATTGATAGACAGATAGAGAGTCTCAGAAGTCGCTCGTGTTCGCGGAGCCACTCTTCTTAGCGGAGCGACCTGGTGGTTTGTTACAGATTGATTTTAGGGTGGTGAACGAGGCCACGAGTCGTTGAAGTGCGATAAATCGCAGGGACTCGTAGCCTCGTCCTCTACAGCCAACCCTTAATTTTACATTTAACAAAGCACTCGTTCGCTGAGTCGGCTTTTCCGCTGAGCGGCCGCATGTCGCCTGCTACAATGACGGCGTATGCGTTTCACGCGTCGTTTCCCCTCCGCAATGGGAGATTCTTCGATGGCCATCGCAGCAAATCCTCTCGCGTCGCTCGATCACAGCCGGATTGTTTATCGCCGACTTGCCGTGATCACTCTCTACGTGATGGCTAGTTTTTGGGGGGCAATGCAAATGCTCACATCCAACAACGGCTTGCTTGGCATGTTGTGTGCGATGGGGTTCGCAACCTCGGCGACGATGTGGTTTTGGATCGATTGCCACATGCGATCGCGGCCACTTCCGTGGAGTCTTCAGTTCGTCTTTTTTCTGACCTGGCCGCTGGCGTCTCTGATCTACTTGATGGCGTCGCGAGGCGTGCGGGGATTCGGTTACTGGTTGCTCCACGCGGTGGGATTATGCGTGACGGTAGTCCTGTCATCGCTTATTGTGATGATGTTATTGATGCTGCTCGGCATCAATGTGGTTGCGTAAATAGGGTTGCGTAGAAAGTTTTGATTACGAAAGGATCAATCAAACTTGTCGACCCAGCGGGTCCAGAACGCAACCTCCTCTTCATCGAGCATCGGCTTGGGCAGCGTTCCAAGCCTCGTGCTGCCCGGCATCCCTGGCGTTTGAGCGCGAACGACCAACATCCCGTTGACATTGACCTCGAATCCAATCATCCGAATTCGGCTCTGTTCACCATGAGCGACCGGATCAATTTTGAAATCGTAACGTCCGAGAGAATGCCAATCATCGCGTTTGATTCCGGCCGTTTCTACGAGCGACAACGTCATTGTTTCCTGAGTGTCGCCGACCGTTAGTCGGCGGTTGGTACGTGCGGGCAATGCCGTGCCACGAGGAACGATGGGCATGATGCGCCGGCGGCCTTGCGCAGCTTCGACGAGAATACCGATGGTTTGGCTGGTCACCGACTGCGGCGGCATCGCGATGCTGCCACGCCCCGGTAACTCACTTGCCAAACAAGCGGCTGCACCTCGCGCGACGTCGGTGCGATCGACCACTTGAACGATGATCTCTTCGTTCAATCCTCTTAGAATTTCGCTGCGTATTTCATTCAGTCGTAGCAGCGGGCCGAGGGTCACAATCCGGTCGATGCGTTTTCGCGAAAGCGACGCATAATGACACGCCGACTTGATTGTTTTGCGAACGTCATAAATCAGATCTTCGCACGCCTTTAGCCATTCGGCCCGGACCAGCGTCACCGATTGGTTGACGCCGCCGATTTCCAACGTCACTTTGACGGTCGGCATCAACATCAGCGAGTGCATTGCAGTTTCGCAAGCGATTTGCAGTCGCGCCGCCTGCGCCGATTTTCGTGGATCAAACTGATATTGTTGTTGAAACGCGACGGCAGCCATGTCGACCAAGCGTTGCAACCAAGGCAGAGTCCCGGTGTTCCAATGCCCGGCGGTCGAGATCTGTTTCATGCGACTTGCATCGCGATGAAACACTGCGGCATCGGTGCCTTGTCCCGTCAAACCCAGGAATAGAATCCGCTGGTCGTTCGTGGTGTCTAACGAAGTTGTTGTCACATCGTCATGCGCGGCATCGGACGCGGGCGGCAGCAACAGCGACTGAGCCGCAGCGACGCTTCGATCAATCAAGCGTACCGTTTTTAGCCCAGCCATCTGAGCTGCTTGCAGGATGCTGTGACGATGAAGTTGATCGTAGCTAGAGGGGATCGTAATCGCGACCGCCGCTGGCATGCCGTCAAGATTCCAGGCGTTTCGAGCGAGTCGTTTTAGCAACAGCGAGAGCAAGACTTCGGGAGGGCACTTTCGACCTGCGATCGTTCGTTCTACCTGCTTTTTCCCAATGTACATTTGCAAACAATGAATCAAAGTTTTGGACTGAGTTGCCCGCCGCTTCATCGCTTCTTCGCCAAAGAACAATTGGTTTCCATCGCTGCCAATGGACATGCGGAACAGCGATCGTTTTTCTCCTCCCGCATACAAAAGGTTGACTCCGCCCAGCGGCGAAGCTTCTGCCGCAGCGGCATAAAACATCCCCAAGTCAAACGCCAGCACGTTAGCGATATGGGCTGACGTCGAGCCACCGACGAACGTCGAACCTTCGCCGATCGGTTGCCGCATGGCAAATTCGGTCAGCCATTGGGGTTCATTCGTTTTATCGGCGTATTCCCCGAGGTCTTCGATCACTTCGTCCAGTGAGGTGTATCTCGCGGTTGGCGTTTTGGCCATCATCCTGCGAAACAAGTTCGCGAACTGCATATCAACGTCACGCCGGACCTGCATCAGATCAGGAATCTCGCCGTGGCGGTGCCCATAAACTTGCTCGAGATATTCCCCGGTAAACGGTGGCTGGCCGGTCAGCAAGAAATACAACGTCGCACCGAGCGAATAGATGTCACTTCGCGAATCAGCAGAGTCGGCATCCTCGAGTTGTTCAGGCGACATGAACGACAACGTCCCGACCAAACGCCCCTTTGCCGGTCGGGCATTGACCTCGTCTTTGGAACTCGAGCCTGACGCTTGGTTTCCTGAGGTCGGAGCGTGATGGGAAACCAACCCCGCAGTGCTAATGCGAGCCAATCCCAGGTCCAGCACCTTTACCGTGCCGTCGTTGGACCGCATGATGTTGCCGGGTTTGACGTCGCGGTGAATGATGCCCGCACGGTGCGCGTGCAACAGCCCCATCGATGCTTGGCGGATGATTGATGCTGCTT
>CAXBHV010000874.1:0-3931 GCA_963974855.1 uncultured Rhodopirellula sp.
AGATTGTTGAGCTGGGTAACGCGATTACCAAGTTCAAGAAGGGAGACCGCGTCGTCGTTCCGTTCACAATCTCTTGTGGTTCCTGTTTTTTCTGCGATCGTGACTTGTTTTCGCTGTGTGACGAATCCAATCCAAACGCGGCCCAGGCCGCAGAGGTGCTGGGGCAATCACCTGCTGGATTGTTTGGGTTTTCGCATATGTTAGGCGGTTTCCCAGGCGGACAAGCCGAATACCTGCGAGTACCGTACGCTGACGTCGGACCAATCAAAGTGCCTGAGGGGATCGACGATGACCAAGTTGTTTTTCTATCCGACATTTTTCCTACCGGTTATATGGCCGCAGAAAACTGTGGGATTGAACCAGGCGACACGGTTGCTGTTTGGGGCTGTGGTCCCGTGGCCCAATTTGCAATTCAAAGTGCATGGATGTTAGGCGCAGGCCGCGTCATCGCAATCGATCGGGTTCCCGAACGGCTGGAGTTAGCGACGACGAAGGGACGCGCCGAAGTCATCAACTTTGAGGATACCAACGTTTACGAAAAGTTGATGGAAATGACATCGGGGAGAGGTCCCGATCGCTGTATCGACGCCGTGGGAGCGGAGTCGCATGCCGCAGGAAACGTCCAGGAAACCGTTGACGATATTCGTGAAGCCGCCCACATGCCGACGAACCACCCCTATTCGCTTGCCGAAGCGATCAAGTGTTGTCGCAAGGCAGGAACTGTGTCGGTGCCTGGCGTCTATACCGACAATCTCAATGGCATGCCCATGAGCGCGGTGATGAACAAGGGGCTAACGATCAAGAGCGGTCAAACCCATATGCAGCACTATATGGAACCGCTGTTGAAGCGAATTGTCGAGGACGGTTTCGATCCTTCGTTCATTATCACCCACCGAGCCAAACTCGAAGATGCCCCCGAACTCTACAAAACGTTCGAAGCCCGCGAGGATGGCTGCATCAAAGTGGTGCTCAAGCCATAAGATCGACGCACAAAAAAACGCCCATGGTCAGAAGGACGAATCCACTGAACCATGGGCGAATAGCACGTTATATTTGTGGCGAGCTGCATCCGTAAATGGCTCGGAACTTGGCTAGTCCACTGGCGTTTCCGGAGGGGCAGGATTCTCCGCTGCGTATTTCGCTAGCTCATCCTGCTCGGCCATCGGAGCAGTCGCATTGCTTCCACCGCAACCGATGAGCAGCGTTACGGCGATCAAAGGCAAGGCAAAACTTAACAGTCGATTCATTTCATATCCTTGTTTGGTTGTACGAACGAACACGGTGCAGATAGTCCTTCTGCACCGTGTGTCACTGGAGATAGTTTACGAGACCCTGATTACTCTAGAGTCGCCTCTGTTTCTTTCGATGCGCGTGTTCCCAAGGCTCCCCATAGACCAAAGGGGCTCTTGTTGCCTGGCAGCAGGTACGGTGCAGCGGTCGAGACTTGCGCGCTTGCTTGATTTCCCGCTTCGATCGAGTCGGTCACAAACTTGACGGCGCCATCGCCCATCAGCACATGGCATCCGCCTTGATGGCGAC
This sequence comes from uncultured Rhodopirellula sp., assembly GCA_963974855.1. Lineage (GTDB taxonomy): Bacteria > Planctomycetota > Planctomycetia > Pirellulales > Pirellulaceae > Novipirellula. The sequence goes on from CAXBHV010000874.1 coordinate 1,540, forward strand.
TGCTTGGAGGTAGGATTCCATAGTTGAAGTTGTTGCTTTCCATGCAGACAAGACTGTTCGGTGGGCTGATCGTCGTAACGTTGCCCCAAATCCCACGCGACATGGCCCATTTGTAACCACGGCGTTGCTCAGGTTCGGTACCACCGCCAGCTAGAGGCACAAACGTTGCGGTGGCTGCCCAGAATAGAGGTCGAGCGGGGTCAACGTGCACGTCACATGTTTGAACCCCACCTGCGACACGAACATTTCCCGTGGTTGATAAAGCACCCCGAGTTCGTACATCGCTGTCACCTAAATCGCTCGCAATTTCGGCCGCGCAAATCGTATTGGACAGTCCATCGAGAACGTCTCGAAACGACGTTGGAACACGTGGAATGAAGAAACCACGGCAAGATGCAGATCTCTCGATCGCTGACGTCGTAGTTTCGTTGCCAGCGTCATCGATACCGCCGTTAATTTGATTCGTCGAATCTCCAATGGCACACGAGTAGTTCGTTCGCCCCTGCGCAGGTAAGCCTGTTCCAGGATCACTGGGGCAGCGGAAACTTGCAATTTCGGTTAGCCAGGGCTCGTAACGAGTGGTGGCATGGTGAGCGATTGAACGACGTGGGTTTGGCCCCATCGAAGGAAATCTCGCCCCGGAGGTAGGGTCTTGGTAAGGGTTGCTGATTTGCTCCCACAGTGCCTGCTGTTCAATAAACGGGGTCAGTCCGACAAGCCAACTCGCCTCCAAACGGCTGCTGGACCCTGGTGCGTTGGCAACGGTGTTGCCTTCCGGCGTCCCTCCCTTGTTCGGTGTCCCGGTACCGTGTTTGGGGATCATGTTGTAGGCAGAATGGTAATTGTGGATTCCAAGCCCAATTTGCTTGAAATTGTTGCTGCAACTCATTCGCCGAGCCGCTTCGCGTGCAGCTTGAACGGCCGGTAGTAGCAAACCGACCAAAACGCCGATGATCGCGATGACGACCAGTAATTCCACCAAAGTGAAACCTGGATTTTGCGTACGTGTCTTCATTAAAAAGTCCTAATTTCCAAAGTACGAAAAACAAAGAGTTTTATGATCGTTGTGCTTGTTAAAAAAGTGCACACGACAATCGCCAAAAGTTGACCACGAGGTAGCATCCTGCTCGTATAGAGTGAATGCGTTTCCTTGCCGCCTACTAAGCTGGGCCTCTGCTTAAAAGAAAACCATCGCCACAGCAGAACTGTGAGGTTATTTGAGATCGAGAGTTTGGAAGCGACATAGAAGTCTTGAAAAGGTAATACAATGCCAAGAAATGTGCCGACAACGCATTGCTGAATCATTCGATTCAGCGCGAATTCTATACAGCTACAATCGTATAAACCATCTGTAGCAAGGCGAGTTTCGTGAAATTTCCGAAAAAGGAAAAAATGTCGTGAAACACTTCGCGGAGGCGAACTTGGGCCGTAGCGGATTGAAACCGGATGACGCTTACTGGGAACGAGCGTTTTAATGCTTTGGCGGTAGTCGAACCGCCAAGACTAAACGAAACCATCCGCGCCGAAAAGAATTGTCGCCCTTTCTCACCACCATTTCGCGTATCCACGATATCGCGATTGTACGGCCGATCAGTCAACAAAACGCCAGCTACAATCTAGGTTCGGTGAGCGTTTGTAACCTACTTTGCCGTCGATCCCCTGAGGCCACAGGCTCAGTGACCCACTCCAGAATCACAATCAGTGTCCTACTATTGAAAAGCTCGATTTGCAAATCAATTAATTGCAAAAAAACATGGTTAAATGGAGTAATCCATTCAACCATGGGCGACAAATTAAGCTAAGTGTGCGACGAGTTGTGTCCAGTGATCACTCGGACTCTGCAACAGGCGTCGCAGGAGGGGCAGGGTTTTCACTGACCCATTTTGTCAGCTCGTCCTGTTCGACCATCGGTGCAGATGCGTCACTGCCTCCGCACCCGATAAGGAGGGCGATCGCCATTAATGGAAGTGCAATATTAAGTAATCGATTCATCTCGTGTCCTCGGTAAATGATATGGTTGAACTCGGTGCGGCGTCTTCCGCTGCACCGAGGCGAAATTGGGCCGTCCGTCGATACACTTCTTACTCAAGTGTCGCGTCGGTTTCTTTTCCTGCTCGAGTTCCCAGCGCGCCCCACAATCCGAAAGGGCTCTTGTTTCCAGGCAATAGATAGGGTGCGGCGGTGCCCACGTGAGCGCTTGTTTGGTCGCCGGCTTCAATCGAATCGGTCACAAATTTGACCGCTCCATCCCCCATCAAGACATGAACTCCGCCTTGATGCCGACTGCTTGGTGGGTAAATGCCGTTGTTAAAGTTGTTGCGATCGACGCAAACAACGCTATTGGGCGGGTTAATGGTCGTGACATTTCCCCAGATGCCTCGCTGCATTGCCC
>CAXBHV010000875.1:0-3929 GCA_963974855.1 uncultured Rhodopirellula sp.
TCCAAGCTCAACGAGCGACGATGACGAACAGCCGACCAAAATCCCCCAAATAGGAAGGACCAACGATAAAACGCGATGGTGAATCAGCATGCGGCGATCGGAAAGAGGACGTCATTGAAGGAGACCATTGTTGCGACAACCCTTTATCTTGATTCACTGATTGAAGTCAAGTTGACTACGCACGTTTAAGCACAAAGGGGGCAGGACTATTTACAAGTTTTGTCTCTTACGGATGGGAAAGTCTGATGAAGCTGATCGTTCGGATTGTGAGACTTGTGGCAAAGCAATTGATATTGGCGCTGCTCGATGAGTTATGGCCCCTGTATCCCTCGTCCGCGTCGGCAATCGTAACCCCGCAATCTCGAGTTTTTGCTGCGTGTGGGGCATCATCACCGCCCCCCGCCGTTCTTCCTCGGTTTGCTCTTCTTTTTTGGTGTGACCATGACTGCAGAGGCCTCGGCGATGCAGATTTTCGCCAATACGCTTGCCGGAACAACGGTCACGCTGAACGTGGAACCAACGGACAGCATCGAAAATTGCCCAACATTGGTGGATGGCACCTATTTCCTATTTCCAGATGGCACCTATTTCGCAGTCGCAACGCGACGGTAGGTTAAAGCCCCGGACGTGAGTCCGGGGAATACCGCACACATCCACCCAGATAGTCGCAAAGCGACGGCATGAGAACCACTTTTTGAAAGCAGTTGGCCCGCGAATAGATCTTTAACTCATCAACATTCGCTTTGATTGGATCCGGAGCCCTAATCCGAATGCTTTGGTTCTTCGTCGTCAGGGATTGCGATCTGTAGTCGTGCGTTTTCGGCAAGGAACGATTTAAGGATGCTTGCCAAACCAGTAACGATTCCGAGTAGCCCGCCAAGATAGCTGAAATTGTGCATTGCACCAGCGCGTCGAAAGGCCGCAGGATCTGAGATTCTGGCATTGCGAAACACTAACTCTTCAGTCGGATCGGGGTAGACAACAAAATACGCAACCAACAAAGCTGTCAATCCGATGATGAGCGTTGTACACAAAACGACGAGAAAGGATCGAAGTACCCCGATGACAAATCCGCTGTTGTCGCGAACGAGCATTCCAGCAGGAATCAGAAAAGAACCGATGATGAGCCCCATCCACCATGAAGCTTGCCAGCCAACGAATCCTGCTCCAAGTCGATCGTAGGAATGAGGTGAGATGTGGAATTGTTCGAATTTGAACTTCGTAAAATACTCCGGTGAGACTGAATACGAAATCTGGTTGTGCATCGCACCATAGGTGCCAGAAAGCAGACACGCTAAAGCGAAAAGGAACGGCACGGAGAAGATTCGTATCAAGTGTCAGCCTTTGGTCGAATGATGACCGGCATTAGTGTGTACGGCCGATGTGGTTTCCATTTGTAAATATCTTATATCGTGCTTCGTGTACACGTCATGCTTACCCGTTACTTACCGAGTCAGCTTGTTTTTCCTTCGGTCGAGGTGCATCGTTGAGTATCGCACCGCAGCTAGTCAAAAGTCTGCGGTCGTTCCGCTTAGCGAGCAATCCGAACGCGAGCCAACCCAGCACGGCAAGAAAGATAGTGTTCATCGGCATGCATCGAGGATCAATCATCCCAATAGCGCCACCGGTGACAGTAAACAGTGACGATCCAAGTACGCGCCGCCAGTTTTCGCGGTGGATAGAGGCGACAAGTATTGCGAGTAGGATCGCACCAACAATAGGCATCGGGTGCCAGAACCAGTCGAAACGAGTATGCACGAGGATCAGAGTAAAGCCAGCAATGAGTGCGAGTACGCCTTGACCGACGGAGAAACGCCGGTGCAACCCTTCGGACACGCTCGCGCGAAGCGGTTGCATCGAATCATTGCTCACTATTTCGGCGACCTTTAGTTTCTGCGGTGGGTGAGGCTCAGAGTAAGTATTTTTGGGTGTTCTCAACTTGAATTGGGATTTGTTCCCACAGACTGCCCTGCTCTTTGGAGCGGACGACCGCCAGCGTATTTTTATCCTCTGCAAGGCTAGCGTCAAGCTTCTTCACGCTCTGGACAGGTCGCTGGCGAAGGGGGTTGAAGGAGTGAACGCGACCAGCACGTGAGGATTCGACAGACTCTAAGTCGCGTCAAAATTTGCCCGCGAATAACGCCAATCAACGCGGATTGATACTTCTCCGATCTCCTGCTTGATTCTGTGACAACGCCCATCGACGATAAGAATGGCAAAAAGATGGGGGGCAGAAAAATGGAAGGCGTGAGTTCGAAGTTGTTGTCTACCTAGCGAGATATTCTGGCCTTCTGGTTTCGCTTGCGATGGGATGAAACGAAAAAGGTTAAAAGATGAAGGGTTAGAAAATGGGGAAGGAATTCGTTGCGCCATAGTACGCTCTGTCGAAGCTACTTTTGCGGAGCAAAAGGCGACAATGGTTACGGGCACGCGACTGTGCGAATGCGGGCGATGGCAGTGTGCGAATGGTGACTTGTTTGTGAAGATTCGGTCGATGTGAGAGCGTGCACTCAGCGGTACACGCGGTTCTTGGGATGAGCGTTTGCCACAAACGTTTTGGCACTGTTATTGCTTCGCTTCGTAACAACGGATTTCAGCGATCGTTTACCATGATTCCTCGAACGCTCTTTTGTCTCGAAGTACACAGGATGATGAAATGCCCGCTACGGTGACCAATGTCGCTCACGGCAATTGTTTGCAAACCCACGCCATGGGAAAGCCCGCTGACTGTGTTCACGTGTGGTGGGTGTCATAGCGATGAGCGACAATCCGCGACATGTGCATCCCATCTATGACCTGTTTCCAATCGAGATCGATGGCTTTGAATCGTTAGCCGAATTGGCTCTAGATCTCAGGTCGTCCTGGAATCATGCGACCGACGAGGTTTGGCGTCGGCTGGACGCGGAGCTTTGGGAGATCACTCAAAACCCGTGGGTGGTGCTGCAGACGGTTTCGCGTCAGCGGATCGAAAACGTTCTGGGCGATGCTGCGTTTCGACAGAAGGTCGATCAGTTAGTGGAGATGCGAAGACAAACGGCGGAGCAGCCCGCATGGTTCCAACAAACGTATCCGGAATCACCTCCGCTGACGTGCGCCGCCTACTTTAGCATGGAGTTCATGCTCAGCGAGGCGCTGCCGATCTATTCGGGTGGTCTCGGCAACGTCGCGGGCGATCAACTCAAAGCGGCCAGTGATCTTGGCGTACCGGTCGTTGGCGTGGGACTGCTTTATCAACAGGGCTACTTTCGCCAGACCATCGACAGCGTGGGAAACCAGCAGGCGTTGTATCCGTACAACGATCCAGGCCAATTGCCTATCCGGCCGCTGCGTGACTCCGATGGCGAATGGTTGCGATTGAAAATCGAGCTGCCCGGCTACGCCGTTTGGCTGCGTGCATGGCAGGTTCAAGTCGGACGTGTGAAGTTGTTTTTGCTGGATAGTAACGATGCCGCAAACTTTCCCGCACATCGTGGCATCACCAGTGAGCTCTATGGCGGCGGACCCGAGTTACGTTTAAGACAAGAGTTGATCCTTGGAATTGGCGGTTGGCGGTTATTAAGCGAGCTTGGTATTGCACCGGAAGTATGTCACTTGAACGAAGGGCACGCTGCGTTCGCAGTTCTTGAGCGGGCTCGTCAGTTTATGGATATCTCGGGGCAACCGTTTGAAGTCGCGCTGGCGGTGACGCGAGCAGGAAACCTGTTCACGACGCATACGGCGGTGGCGGCAGGTTTCGATCGTTTTGCTCCCGCGTTGATCGAACAGCATCTACGGCCTTATGCCGAACAGAAACTGGGTATTTCGGTTCATGACTTGCTGGCACTCGGTCGACTGAATCCCAACGACGAATCGGAACCATTCAACATGGCGTATTTAGCGATCCGGGCAAGCGGCAGCGTCAATGGCGTCAGTCGTCTGCACGGCGAAGT
>CAXBHV010000876.1:0-3928 GCA_963974855.1 uncultured Rhodopirellula sp.
CAACTTCATCACCCCCGAGACGCATTGGTTAACTCACCACCTCATGCTGTCGAGGACACTGGCTGCTGTGCCTTCCTCGGCACTTCGCCTGAACGCATTTCGCTTGGCACGGCGTCGCTCGAAGCGAGCGAGAACTGTGTTCAAGAACCGTTTCACGGATGAATGACTCCAACGAACAAGACATTCACCATGACATGCCAATCGACGCGGGCGTTTCTTTCCGAGTCTCGTAACATCGTTTCGGACTTGTTTGGCATTCGGCCCGCGATCTATTGGGCTGACTTCGGCATCAGCCTCATCGTGGGCTACGGTTGCGGCGCCGTTTATCTGAACTCGTCATGGCATCAGCCGCAAACCGTAGTTTGTTTTGTGGTGGCTGTTTGCGCTCTCTATCGGCTTGGGTCATTCATGCACGAGATTGTGCACTTCCGCACACGCGAGATGCACACTTTCCGGATCGTTTGGGACATATTGGCGGGAATCCCAATGCTGACGCCCTCCTTTTTCTACGAGAGCCACAAGGATCATCACAATGCGCAACATTACGGGACCGATCACGACGGCGAGTATCTGCCGCTCGGCAATGGGACACTCAAAGATGTGGGGTTGTTCTTCGCTCAAGTCTTCATCCAACCGATCTTGGTCATTCTGCGGTTCTTGCTTGCCCCAGTGACTTTCGTTCATCCCAAGCTTCGTCGTTGGGTACTCGAGCGTGCCTCGTCATTCGTCATCGACTTTCGATATCGACGGCCCATCCCATCGGGCGCGCCATTGCGGTCATGGGCAATGATGGACGTCGCTTGTTCTCTGCGAGCTTGGGCGATCTTTGCGTTCGTGATTGCCGGATTCACGGAGTGGACGCGAATCCCTCAACTCTATTTTCTAGCGACGTCGATTCTCGCACTGAATTACCTTCGCACACTCGCCGCCCATCGGTTCTTGAGCGATGGCCAAAAGATGTCTCATGAAGAACAACTACTCGATTCGACCAACATCGAAGGCGGCAGTCTGACGGAAATTCTATTTCCGTTAGGAATGCGATACCATGCACTGCATCATCTGTTTCCAAAGTTACCGTATCACAACCTTGGTATCGCTCATCGGCGACTGACCGCACGACTAGCAGCCGACTCGCCGTATCGCGAGACGGTCTTCCCAAGTTGGATCGCCGTGATTCGGCAACTGCAATGTTCTGCGTTGCCTGTGCGTACAAATCGGCATACGACCCATGTACGACCGCTCGCTTGACTGATCGATCGGATACAACTCCAGAAATACGTCTTGCAACATACTCGATGGCTTCTCTATACGGAAATTTCACCCCTCGATTCATCAGTCAATTGAAACAACCTACTCGATATCTGAGAATCTCTGCCGCAATTCATCAAATTCACGGCGGAATCCTTCGGCGTCTCCGTATTCACAAAACAAACATTGGCGTGAATGGCAACCCTTTACGCGACTCGCGTGTTTGATCGGGCACCAATACTGTTCCGTTCGAGACGCAATCTCGCGCGCGTGCGCCAACACACCATTGGCATAGCCGCAGTACACGCAATTAACTTTTTCAATCCAATTCAAATAGGCGAGGTGATGTCGATCAATGACCACATATTCGCTACGGGAAACGCGAGGAATGGAGTAAACGCGGAAGCAAATTATTTGGAACAGACTGACAAAGAGATCTAGCATCGCAATTGGCAACAAGAGTGAATAGATCACCGGCGCGGTTGCGATTGCCATAAGCGATGACTCACGCAGGTATTGCATCAATCGCTGCATTTGCTCGCGATGTTGCGTCCGCACCGCTGGATCGAATACGATTCGTCCGTCCTGGATATCGAACGGCCAATGATCTGCGGTCTGATGAATCTTGTCTGCAACGAGTTTTTCCAAATCGTGAATCTCTTCAAGCAACGGCTTTAGAGGACTGCTCATGATCGACGGCTCCCGGGTGTGGGTGAGAAGAATTCCAATTACGCTCGAGTCATTGGGCGTCACACCGGAACTTGCGCGATATCCACTACTGCTAGTCTCGTACCAGTTCGCACACTGTGAGTCGCTTTCCATGCTGTGGGAAATCTCGTCGCGATCCGAGAGTCAAGTTTTGCGGAGCACATCGCTCTTGCAAGGAATCGCATGCTGGTTCCGCACTGTACGGCGGAATCGACGCATTGAACCTGTCAGAAACCCGCGATGAGGTCAGGCTTATGATCGAAGCAAACAAGAAAACCAAACAAAATGACTCATTGTCATGTCGTGAGGTTACGATACAATGGATGTGTTGAACACACGGGAGATGTCATGGTTACCACAAAACCGAACAAGCAAACGAAGCCGCCGGGTAGCGTCCGAGACTTCGCCGAGGCGGCGGAGTGTTTGAAAACTCTGGCTCATCCCGTTCGTTTGCGAATGGTCCAGTTATTGCTACACGGACGGTACACCGTTGGCGAAATCGCGGAGGACTGTGAAGTTCCTGACAACGTTGCATCGGAAAATTTGCGGTTGTTGCAGCGGTGTGGCTTTTTGGCCAGTGAGCGGGAAGGTCGTAAGGTGTTTTACCAAATTGCGGAATCGCATTTGGCAGCGTTGATGAACTGCATCGAAGGGCGTTTTTTGAACGCCAGTTCCAAGGATCGGTAACACAAATTTGACGAGGCCGATGTCGGCCCCCTTTTTTTAACCAAAAATATCGTCACATGGCGATATTACGATACTGTGACGCAAAGTCGCACCGCACGGGAGAGTTTGATGCAAACAATTGATGTGAAACGATTGGCGGATGAGCAGAGTCGGGGTGACATTGAGGTCATTGACGTTCGCATGCCGACGGAGTTTCGCGAGATTCACGCCCAATGCGCTCGCAACGTTCCTCTGGACTCTCTCGATCCGAATGCCGTGATGTCGGCGCGAAACGGGTCGGCCGATCAGCCGTTGTATGTCATCTGTCGCAGCGGAAATCGCTCGGGGCAAGCCTGCAAGAAGTTCATTGACGCCGGTTTTAAAAACGTCGTCAACGTCGAAGGTGGCATGACCGCATGGGACAATGCGGGGTTTCCCGTTGTGCGAGGTAAGAAGTCGTTTCCGCTGATGCAGCAAGTGCAATTGGCAGCCGGTTTCTTGGTCTTGCTTGGCGTTGTGTTGGCATACTTTGTTCATCCGTACTTTGTTGGACTGTCGGCCTTTGTCGGTGCCGGGTTGATGTTCGCCGGAGCGACCGGCTATTGCCCCATGGGGTCGATGATTGCCGGGATGCCTTGGAATCAATGCGAGGACGGAGGCTCATGTTCGGCCTAGCCATCCTATTCGGATGTGTTGTCGGTTTTGCATTGGGATTGACTGGTGGAGGCGGCGGCATATTCGCGGTACCGCTGCTGGTTTACGGACTGGCCGTTGCTCCGCGTGAGGCCGTTGGCATCTCGCTGGCTTCAGTGGGTGGCACTGCTTTGTTTGGTGCAGTGCCGCGAATCGTTCGAGGCGAAGTTGAGTTGCGTACTGGGTTGCTGTTCGCGGTGGCTGGGATGTTGGGGGCTCCGGTTGGTTCGTACCTGTCAACGCTTGTTCCTGAGAACGTGTTGTTGGTGATGTTCGCGGTGCTAATGTTTGTGGTGGCACAGCGCATGTGGTCCAAGGCTTGCAATCCAGCTTTGCCGAGCGGCGTGTGCCTGACCGAAAGCGAACCGGGGCCAGATCGAAGTGCATGCCAGCGAGACGCCGATGGCAAGTTACGGCTGACGTCGCGATGTGCGTGTTTGCTGGTGTTCGTCGGGCTAATCACGGGGCTGCTGTCAGGCATGTTTGGTGTCGGCGGTGGCTTTGTGATCGTTCCGGCACTGGTGATCTTCAGCGGCATGGCGATTCATCAAGCCGTTGGGACGTCGTTGTTCGTGATCGTTTTGGTCAGTATCAGTGGCGTGGCGTCGCACTT
>CAXBHV010000877.1:0-3926 GCA_963974855.1 uncultured Rhodopirellula sp.
CCATCACCCTTTCTGGCGGCGCCGTGTCGACCACGGCGAATCCAACGGCGTCTGTGTAGATAACGCCGCTGGAGCTAGCACCGTCAAACAAATCGGACTACCGGAAACAAGATGACTGCACTATTGAAACGCCTCGGGAATGCATGTCTGCTCTTCACATCACTTCTCCTCTGCGACTTCGCATCAGCGGAGGATCCGCAAGTCTCTGTGCTGATGCTTGGCGATACTGGCTTCCATAAGCCGTCTGAGTTCTATCGGCATTTAGTTGGGCCGCTCAAAGAGCGAGGGATTGAACTTCGGTACACCGAGAATTTGAGCGAATTGAACGAGGACAATCTCGCGAAGTACGACGGGCTCATGGTCTTCGCGAATATCGAACAGATTACCCCGGAGGCCGAGTCGTCCCTACTGAGCTATGTGCAGAATGGCGGAGGCCTGATTCCCGTTCACTGCGCGTCCTTCTGTTTCTTGAACTCCGAAAAGTACATCGAGCTCGTTGGCGGGCAATTTCAAAGTCACGGTTTTACTCGCTTTGAAACCATGATCGTGGAATCCGACCATGAAATCATGCGGGGCCTGAAGCCTGTTCGGTCGATGGACGAAAGCTATCGACACAGCAAACTCAATCCGGACAAGACGGTTCTCGAAACGCGAAGTGATGAGTCCGGCCCCGTTAGCGATCCCGAAGGCGAGCCTTACACGTGGGTCCGCACTAGCGGAAAAGGGCGGGTGTTCTACACGGCGTGGGGACACGATCATCGCACGTGGTCCAACGAGGACTTTCAGAAATTGCTTGCACGCGGTGTTATTTGGGCTTGTGGTCAGACGCTTACCGCTGCTTCTGCCGACAGCGACAAGCCCGGCGATCCAAAAGCTCACGCAGTCAACGCGGCGAATCGCTCTTTCACGACACCTGAGATGACCTCGCCTTCGGTTGACGATGAAAAGTTCTCGTCAACCGAAGTGGGTGCAAAGATCCCAAACTACACCCCTGGTGCTCAGTGGGGAACGCAAGCTGAACCGTTCTCGAAGATGCAAGATCCTCTGCCAGCAGAGCAGTCCATCAAAGCTTACGCGACTCCGAAGGGAACGCATCTCGCGATTTGGGCAAAGGAGTCGAGCGACAACTGGCCCGGCAAGTCCGAGCAAAACGACAAGTACGGGGGTTTAAAGGGCAAGCCGATCGCGATGAATTGGGATGAGAATGGTCGTCTGTGGGTTTGCGAAACCGTAGACTACCCCAACGAACTGCAGGGAAAACCAGCCGTGGGCCGCGACCGCATCAAGATCTGCGAAGACACTGATAACGACGGCCAAGCCGACAGGTTCACTGTCTTTGCAGAAAACTTAAGCATCCCATCGACGCTTGTTTGTTACCGGGGTGGCGTGATCGTTCAGGACGGCGAAGAGACCGTCTATTTGAAAGACATCGACGGTGATGACAAAGCCGATTTCCGCCAGTCACTGATCACCGGCTGGGCGTTGGGCGACACTCACGGTGGTGTCAGCAATTTCCAGTACGGGCCCGATAACTGGATTTGGGGAATGCAGGGATACAACAATTCGCAGCCCGTGATCAACGGTGAGCCGCAGATGCGTTTTCGCCAAGGCTTCTGGCGATTCAAAGTCAAATCGGGTGCATCGGACAAAACAGCTCCGGCCTTTGTGATCGATGCCCAGACCGGCAAAGTTGCTGACGCAGGATCGAGTAAGTTTGATGAGCACACGATTCGTGTCGATGCTTTGGAGTTCATGCGCGGAACCAATAACAACACTTGGGGACTAGGCTTCAGCGAAGAGGGCTACGTCTTTGGTTCAACGGCCAACGGATGTCCGAGCGTCCATATGCCGATTTCCAATCGGTACTACGATCAAGTCGCCGGATGGTCGCCAGAGACATTGCAAAATATCGCTCCGTCACATCGATTCGTACCGATCGACGATCGGATTCGACAAGTCGACTGGCATGGTGGATTCACGGCCGGATGTGGTTCGGCAATTTATACCGCTCGCAATTATCCACAGACTTGGTGGAATCGTATTCAAATGGTTTGTGGTCCAACGGGACATCTCGTTGGATCTTTCGTGTTGGAGAAAGACGGCGCCAGCTACCGCAGTCGAAAAGCGTTCAATACGGTCGCCAGCATCGATGATTGGTCCGCTCCGATCATGTCGGAAGTTGGCCCCGACGGCAACGTTTGGGTCTTGGACTGGTACAACTACATCATCCAGCACAATCCAACGCCCAACGGTTTTCAAACAGGCAAAGGGGCTGCTTACGAAAGCGATTTGCGAGACAAGCGTTTTGCACGCGTCTATCGACTGGTGACGGACGACGCTGGCGATGGTTCTGCAACACGAACGTTACAACTTTCTAATTCTAACAACGCCGGACTCGTTGCTGCATTGAGCAGTGACAATTTCTTTTGGCGCCGAACGGCACAGCGATTGTTGGTCGAAAGAGCGGCAACCGATGATGCGACGCTCAGCGATCTCGTAGCCTTGGTCAACAGCGAACAAGTTGACGAGATAGGGTTGAACCCGGCGGCGATGCACGCGATTTGGACGCTAGCCGGTTTGTCAGAAGCCGGCAGTGAATCAGCGGTAGCGGCTCTGGCAAAGGCATGCGAAGCCGGTTTTCGCCATGGTTCTAGCCCAGTGCGCAATGCGGCGATTGCAAGTTGCAGCAGTGAGCAAGTGGTAAAGGCGATCGACGAGGGACTGCAAAACGACGTCGATCCGAAGGTGCGATTGACGGTGTTGCTGCGAGTCGCCGAAGGAACTGCAAATGCTGCGATCAGTGGTGACGACCTTGTTGGCTTGGTGCCTTCGATCGAAGACGACGGTGTCTTATTGGACGCTTGGACTTCCGCAGCGTCGACCGATCCCGCTGCGGCGATCGTGGCGCTGAGCAAGATGGATCAGTCTGTAGTGGATTCGCTGACAAAACGGATCTCGGTCCTGGCGGAACACTTGGCTAGAAGCCAGCCGACGGCTGAGCAAATTAGCCGCATGCTTGAAATCTCGCCCGATTCGTCGGTTGCCGTCACCGTTTGGGAAGGCTTGGCGAAAGGTTGGCCACGAGATCTGGTTTTGAATCTTCCCGAAGAGTCACAGCGAATCGTTCGTGAAAAGTTTTTGGCCAACGACACTTCGGTCGAGAGTAAGGCGGCGATCCTGGCGGTCGCCGATAAATGGTCGATCACAAATCTAAGTGAGATCGTCGGCGAGATTCAGGATGAGCTGTTGGCGACCACCATGGACGCGGATGCCGATCCGGCAAGCTGCTTGAGTGCCTGGGATCAAGCGATCCGATTGGCACCGACGAGCCCCAAGATTCTCGACGCGGTCGAAGCGTTCTTCACTCCGCAACTGGCGCCAGAAACCGGGATCGCGGCTTTGAGTTCGCTGCAAGCCGCGCGTGTGGAAGGGCTTTCCGAAAAGCTGTTGGACTTGAAAAACTCGCTCGGTCCGAAATTGGGAGGTCAGATTTTGACATTGCTGCTTTCCCGAGCCGATGGCACCGAGGATTTGCTAGACGCCATCGCTGATGGTCAGGTGCAGTTCAATGATCTGCAGTTGGATCAACGCCAAGCATTGCTGAACCATCCGACGTCCTCAATTGCCGGTCGCGCGAAAGAATTGATGGAAACGCGAGGTGCGATGGTGACATCCAATCGCCAAGCGTTGGTTGACCAATGGATGCCAGTCGCTCACGTGAAAGGGGACGTGACGAACGGATTGGCAATGTTCAAGAAACACTGCTCGGCTTGTCATATCCATGGCGAAGTCGGAAAAGAGATCGGCCCCAACCTAACAGGCATGGCGGTTCATCCCAAAGAAGAGATCTTGATGAACGTCCTTGATCCTTCGCGTAGTGTCGAGAACAATTTCCGTACCTATCAAATTCTGACTGTCGATGGGGA
>CAXBHV010000878.1:0-3926 GCA_963974855.1 uncultured Rhodopirellula sp.
TCGATTCACAACGAAATAAAAAGCCGCACGACCAACGAAGTTGGTGGAGAGGTGGCAGAGAAACTGCGCAACCAATATCCGACGATAACACCAAAGCTTTAGCAACCCAGGCTCGCCCCCACAACGGGAAGCCAGAGGCGACGGCAATACTCGAAGCACGCTAACTCTATTGACTTTGTTGCCCCGGTAGTTGCGGCTGTCTTTCGGAGGAAATAGGATGGTGCCTGGATGAACCGGTACGCTGCTGCTGGTACAACATTATCCACGAAGGTATGCGGGCGAACCGCCAATCCTTCATTGACCGAATCCCACCTTTGCTATGAACAGTCGCAAAAAACGCGGTCATAGCTTCCCACCCCACGCATCACGAGCGACCCATTCTGCGTCGTACAACGAAGATGCTCGCTCACTTACCCAGTGGAATGAACTGATGAGACTGATCCATCGTTTACCATCAACCACGATGCTAATGCTTTTTGCATTACTTGTTGCCAACCAACCCATGACGCCATCGTATGCCACGACGCCTAGCGGCTTTACGTCGTTGTTCAATGGAGTGGATTTGAGTGGCTGGAAAGGATTGGTGGGAAATCCCAAATCCCGAGCCGCGATGTCGGCGGACGAGTTGTCGGATGCGCAACAGGAAGCCGACAAGGTTATGCGAGCCCACTGGAGCGTCGTTGATGGCGCGCTGCAATTCGATGGCAAAGGCAAGAGTCTCTGTACCGAAAAGGAATACGGTGACTTCGAACTTTATGTCGATTGGAAAATCCTCGAAGGAGGCGATAGTGGCATCTACCTACGTGGCAGTCCGCAGGTCCAGATTTGGGACACCGAGTTTGAAAACTACTTTCGTCACGGCGCCGAGAACGGTTCGGGTGCACTATGGAACAACAAACGCAACCCCCGTTTTCCGCTGGTCAAAGCGGATAAACCGGTGGGGCAGTGGAACACGTTTTACATTCGTATGATCGGCGAGCGTGTGACGATCAAATTGAACGGCCAATTGGTTGCTGAAAATGTCGTGATGGAGAATCTTTGGTAAAAGAATCTTCCGATCTACCCGCGTGGGCAGATCGAACTGCAAAATCATGGCAATACGCTGTACTTTCGCGATATCGCCATTCGCGAAATTCCGGCCGACGAAGCGAATGCTCTTTTGACTTCCATGAGCGATGGCGACCAATTTCAACGTGTGTTCAATGGAAGTGACTTCACCGGGTGGAGCGGCGATTTGGACAACTATGAAATCGTGGAAGACGCGATCGTTTGTAAACAGGGCAAAGGCGGCACGATCTTTACAGAGAAAGAGTACGACGACTTCATCGCGAAATTGGAATTCAAACTTCCGCCTGCAGGAAACAACGGAATTGCAATCCGGTACGCGGGCAAAGGCAACGCCAGTGTGGATGGAATCGAACTGCAGGTCCTTGACTCGGAAGCTGCAAAGTACGCAAACCTCGATCCACGCCAATATCACGGTTCGGTCTATGGATTGGTTCCCGCACATCGTGGTTATCTGCGACCGACCGGCGATTGGAATTTTCAGCAAGTCACCGTGCGTGGATCTAAGATCAAAGTCGAACTGAATGGTTTTACAATCTTGGATGCCGATCTCGCGGAGGTGAAAGAGTCAAAGAGCGGCCCGGTTCCTGAGGGAGCAAAACGAAAAAGCGGGCACTTCGGATTTGCCGGGCATCAGGACCCTGTCGCGTTTCGCAATATCTCGATCCGCGAATTGCCCGGTCAGCCTGCTCAACCGCCAACTCGCGACGTCGCAGCAAGCCCGACTGATGGCCCGATCAAGTTGTTTAATGGTCGCAATCTCGAAGGCTTCTACACCTGGATTCGAGACACCGAGTACGCGGATCCCAACAAGGTGTTCACAGTGACCGATGGGATGATTCACATCTCAGGAAACGGCTATGGTGCCCTGATCACCAACCAGTCCTATCGCGATTATCACCTGATTGTTGAATTCAAATGGGGCGAGAAAACTTGGGGAGATCGAGAGGATCGGGCGCGAGATTCAGGGATCTTGGTGCACGCTTGGGGGCCAGATGGTGGATTTGGCAACACTTGGATGGCAGCCATCGAAGCCCAGATCATCGAGGGTGGCGTAGGTGACATTCTGGTGTTGACTGGTTCGGACCCGGTGACCGGCCAAGTGCTGCCGGTCTCGCTGAGTGCGGAAATCGGCAAGGATCGTGACGGTGAAAAAGTCTGGAAGCGTGGTGCAGATCGAATGACGCTTTCGAGCGGCCGGATCAATTGGTTTGGACGTGACGAAGACTGGGCGGATAAGGTTGATTTCCGCGGCAAACAGGATGTCGAAAGCCGCTTCGGAGAATGGACACGACTGGAAGTGATCGCCGATGCTTTACAAAGTGAACGGCGTGGTCGTCAACGAAGCGTTCGAAGCAACACCGGACTTCGGGAAATTGCTTCTGCAAACCGAGCAAGCGGAAATGTTCGTTCGCCGCTACGAACTATGGCCCCTTGGCAAGGCTCCGACCGACGAGCTGAAGCAATAATCGATTGCGTGCTGCCATCGTGTCCGCCCGTTGCTCTGCGACGGGCGTTTTTACTTTCGTAGCGACGCTCGCCAGAGCGTGGATTTCCGCCGCGAACGCGACGGCAGCTACGCCAGAGGGGCAGAAATTATTTTTCGCCCGACGCTCTTTGACGTTACTCGATCGTGGCGGTGAATGTTCCTCGCAACAAACTTCTGCCCGCATCGGGCAAGCACAGGTAGATTTTACCTGGCAGTTTTCCGTCGGTTGTTTGTCCGAATTCTAATCGCATCGCGTATTCGCTCATGAAGACCTCTGTCTCGGAGCCACCGTCGGCCGTGCCATGACGAAAATGCACATGAGGCGATGAGAAGCCTGATTTAACGTTGATGTCAAATGTCTTGCCGTCAGGTTTCTCGTCTTCGTCCAAGAACGTAAAAATTACCCATGAATTGGCGTCGTTATTGCCTTCGCGGTGAGTCAAATGCAGGATCCCATCGCGAATGGTTCCTTCGTTGATCGTGGCGGGCGTGCCAGCAGCGACGCCGGACGCCGCCGCCGCTGGGATTTCTACTCCGGCGAGATCCAATGTCCATCCCTCCGGTGCTGGTCCCGATGGGACCTTTGCCGATCCCGAGTTAGCGCCGGAACTATCCATTGATTCGGAAATCTCGAATTGGATGCTGTCTTCGCCGCTGAAACCAAATTCCATTTCCGGACCACTCGCGTCGCCCGCATTTCCCCCTCCCAAATTTAACATCGCTGACGCTTTAGCGACCGCTTGATTGAAATCCTCTTGCGACTCGGCAGCCAGTAGCGAATCCAACACCGTGCCTGCCATGGCGGTAAACATGCTGACCATCATGGATGCGCCCTGCATGCTTTCCGCGTTGTCCGCTTTCATCTGCTCCATCGATCCTTTCAGTTCGCCAGATTTGAGTTTCGCGTTCAGCTCGTTCCATTGCTTGAACTGTTCCTCGGTGACCCAACGATTCGAGACGCGGACAAGTTTCGCCTCTCGCGACGTGAATTCAAAGTTAAAATCACTTGCGGGTGGTTCGATTGCGGCCTCGGGCTCTGGAACTCGCACAATCGCGTGATCTTCATCGATTTGCTCGATTGTCAACGAGTCGAGGAAACCGTCGATTGCCCCGGGGGGTGCTAGATCGAACAAGGGTTTCAAGTGGCCGCCGATCCGAGGACCGTGATAATTGATCGTTTGCGAAAGGTTACGTTCACCCGTCATCTCGATGGAAAAAGCAAAGTCAATCAGCTCGTAGAGCGCGCCAACCGCTGGATCGTAAGCCTGTTTGATTTGCGGCATTGTCTCGGCGGGCGCCATTTCAAATAATGGCGAGCCAAGCACAAACTCTTTCTTGGTTACCAAGACTTTGATCGCCTTGAACACCACCG
>CAXBHV010000879.1:0-3921 GCA_963974855.1 uncultured Rhodopirellula sp.
CCTTCTTGATCTGAAGCTGTTTGATCTTGTGGACTTTAGGCGACGTGTTCCCATTGGCTTTGACAAAATCGATCACATAGTCGATCAGCAACGATTCGTTTTTGCGGCCCGTTATATCAAACGTGAATTCGATCGCGTCGCCTGGACGAACATGAGGCGTGTGGATGGCAAAGTTCGTCACCGTAATCTTGGGGCTGGGGCTAAATCCGAGAAGTGCCAAGGCTTTGGGGTCCCCTTGTTTGACCAAGGTTCGCAGCGCGTGTTTGCGCATCCACTCGAACTCGCTCGCGTCTTGTTGTTCGAGTTGTTGCCATTGCTTCAGCGTTTTGAGGACCAAGTCGGGATGCGTCTTGGCAATGTCGTTGAGATGATTGGAAACCGAGCGAGTGACATAGCGAGTGGGATCGGCATGCAACGTGTTCAGTAACGGAATCGCCGCGGCGGTGTCGATCGACAGTCGGCCGGACCAAGGGAGTCGCGGTCGCGTTCCCTCGCTGACCAAACGCCGCACGTGATAGTTGCGATCGGTCGACCATTTTTCCAGCGTGCTGAGCGTTTCGCTGGGGTACGTATTGATGAAAGCGCGAATTGCATCCTCCATCGAAAATCGCTGCGTGATCGCCTTGATCGTTTTCAGTGACAATTTGAGATGCCGATTTTCGAGTCCGTTGCGAACGACGTACTCTCCCAGCGGTGCAAAGATGAAGTCGCCGAAGTCATTATCGCGTTTGGTCGGGTCCAGTGGCGGTGGCAGCGCGGTGGTGATTTGCTTTGCGGCCTCTTTGTAGTCCGTCGCTAAGTAGCGTTCCAACGTGCTGGCGATGTGAACGATCCGTTCTTTGAGTTCCAGTTTTTTCAAGTCCTTCATTGTCTCAGCGACGAAACCGGTTGCGTCAAACTGAGCGTCCGCAGCGTGGAAACAGGAGGCGAGATACTCGACTCGGTCTGCATTGAACAGTTGATCCTTCAAACTGAATCCAGTTCCTTTTTGCGGGGTAGCCATGGTGGGGCGGTTTCCTTTGCGGCGACTCTTTCCGGGGGACGGGGATGCCAGGGTATTTGCAGGACGCGGCACCAGCGGGAGGGATCATTTTAGCTGTGTGGGTTTAGAAATCATCTCCATCGCGGACATCACACGACAATGCAAGGGATTTGACGTGGTTCTCAAGTTCGGTCCGGGTGTCTAAACTTCGCAATATCTGTATGTCATTTGGCTGTTTTTTCGCCGTTTTACCCCTGAATCGATCATGCCTCAACCTCGCGTTTTGGTCCTCCGTGCTCCCGGTACCAATTGTGATGAAGAAACCGCGTTTGCGTTTGAGCAGGCGGGGGCCATCGCAGAACGCGTGCACGTGAACCGCTTGATCGAGAATCCAGCACTGAAGGACCGCTATCAGATTTTGTGTCTGCCGGGCGGTTTCAGCTACGGTGACGATATCGCTGCCGGTCGTATTTTAGCGACGAAGCTGCGGCAGCACTTGTCGGATCTGGTCGATTCCTTTGTGCATGGCAAAGGGGATCGTTTGGTTCTGGGGATTTGCAATGGCATGCAGGTCTTGATGCGATTGGGCGTTTTGACCGAAGGGCTTTCCTCACCGCTCGATGCTCCGGCGACCTTGACCTGGAACGACCACGGCCGATTCGAAGACCGCTGGGTGCACCTTGTCGTCGACAAGACTCCCTGCGTTTTCTTGAAGGACATCGAGCGGATGTACCTGCCGATGGCCCACGCCGAAGGCAAGTTTGTGGCGGCCAGCAGCGAAGTATTGGAAACGATGCAAGGCGAAGGCCGATTGGCGATTCGTTACGCGGATGGCGATACGGGTGGGATCGAAAGCGACGTATTGCCGTTTCCCGTCAATCCAAATGGCGCGGACGCAAATGTCGCGGGCGTTTGTGATGTCACTGGCCGTGTTTTCGGTTTGATGCCACATCCCGAGCGGCACATCGAAGCGACTCAGCATCCGTTTTGGACACGTCGCGACAAGCAGCCTGAATTTGGTGACGGGATGCCCATGTTCAAGAATGCCGTCGAGTGGTTTGCTTAAGGACCGAACCTCAAGTGGCGGGATAACCCGTAGCGGAAGTCGTCAAGACTTTCGTGAATCGCCGAACAGGTCGAAATTCACGCACGAGTTCCACGACGTCAGTCATTGTTCCGAAGGTCCTAGTCGAGTTCGATTCGCGGCTAGCTTTACTGTTTGAAGTGAATTTCGCAGGCATCGTTTTCGCACGATTTCCCGGCGATCTTGTATCGCCGTTTTGCGACTTGGTTGTACATCCAACGCCACAGCCCTGCGGATCCGGGGATGTGCAGAATCGGGGCCGCGATCCAAATCGTGGGCAATCGACGCGTCAGATAACGGACCGCATCGGCCCCGCCATGGCGTCCGCCGTCTCGGTCGACGACGTACATTTGCTTCATTAAATCGTCGTACTTTAGGTCCGGGTACTGCTCCGCCACCCGTTTGTCGTGCAGCGACAGGTAGGTCAGCCGCGATCCGCCCCAATCGAGTCGCCGCAGATTGGACACTTGTGAAGTGCAGAAATTGCACTGCCCGTCATAAATCACAACGTCAGCGTCGGGATTTTCGTCTGGATCAGGCAGTTTGGGCGAGTTTTTAGGCATCGGAGCCCTAGATGTAAAGCGGAATGCAATGTTTGGCTCTCATTTTAGGCTGCCCGATGCGCTATACTAAGGGGGAGAGTCTCTTTCAACGCAGGAAATAAGTGATGAACCAAATCGAATCGCGAGTCTTGAGTGCCCGTCGACGTCTGATTTTCGCCCAATTTGGCCGCAATCTTTGCTGGACAATGTTTGCCGGGATCTTGGTGGCAGTCGTCGCGATCGCGGTGCCCGCGATTCGGGTGATGGAGGTTGATTTTTCGCTTTGGACGAATGCGTGGTTGATCGGAGCCGGTGTGGTGGCGGTTATCGCTGCGGCAGTGCATGCGATCGCCACAGCGCCCTCGAAGCAGTCGGTTGCTGCCGAAGTCGATCGCCGCTTTGGGCTCCTCGAACGATTGAGCAGTTCGATCAGTATGGATGCGGACTCACGCAACAGCGATTTTGGTTTGGCCCTAGTGAACGATGCCGAGAACAAGGCGGCCAAGATCGCCGTGGCTGAAAAGTTCTCACTCCAGCCCACGCGATTGGGTTGGTTACCGATCTCGCTGGTTCCCGTCTTGGTGATTGTGTTGATGTTGCTTGAGCCTGCAATAAATACAAACGCAGGCAGCACCCCGAAAATCGATATCGCCGAAGTCACGCAAGTGAAGACGGCTGCGACTCAATTGAAAAAACGGATCCAACAACAAAAACGCAAAGCATCAGCAGAAGGATTAAAAGAGGCCGAAGAGTTGTTTGAAAAGATGGAAGCGGATCTCGATAAGATCTCCAAACGCGAAAACATGGATCGCAAGGAGGCAATGATCGCGCTGAATGATCTGAAAAAGCAGCTCGAAGAACGCCGCGAGCAACTCGGATCCTCCGAACAGATGCGACGCACCATGTCACAGATGAAGGGGCTCGAGTCGGGGCCGGCGGACAAAATCGCCAAGTCGATTGAGAAGGGGGAATTTGGCGAAGCCAAAGACCTCGTCAAGCAGCTTGCCAACAAAATGCGTGATGGAAAGCTGAGCGAAGAAGATAAGTCGCAGTTAAAAAAACAGGTCTCTCAGATGAAAGAACAGCTTGAAAAAGCGGTCAAAGAGCACGAAAAGAAAAAGCAAGAGTTGCAGCAAAAGATTGATCAAGCTCGCAAGGAAGGTCGAGGAGAGGACGCTGCAAAGATGCAGCAAAAGATGAACGAGATGAGCCAAAAGGATGGCCAGATGCAGCAGATGCAAAAGATGGCCGAAGCCATGAGCCAGGCTCAGCAGGCGATGCAGCAGGGTGATGCCGGGCAAGCAGCCGATGCG
>CAXBHV010000880.1:0-3920 GCA_963974855.1 uncultured Rhodopirellula sp.
CCATCAAAACGAGTGCACACCAAAAGGATACCAGAGTTCGATCGGCAGCGCAAAATTTGTCCGCGATCGTTAGGAGTATGGGCTGTTCTTCGCAAGACGAAATGAACGAACGGGAGGAAACGGAGAGGACAGAGGAGCTTTGACCAGCGACTCCGCTGACTCAGCGAGCTCCTGTTCAATCCTAGATCGCTGATCATCTAGTTGGCAGAAGGGAAATCAAGCTTAAATTCAGGACAATCGCAACGGTGAGCTCTTCCGACATGTAACGCATCTTTTTGCCCCCCATGTTTTAGCCGGCAATACGGTTGAAAAAGAGTCCCCACAGCCCGACGTCCGATTCACGACGTCTGCGGCGCCGAATGATTTCGAGCTTTGACTGTAGCAACGCGAACTACTGGATCGGCCCCACGCTGTTGCGATCAAGTCATCGACCGTGCAGAACGCGTGGACCAAGTCGACTGCAAAATTTCGTCCATGTCAGAACGGTAGGGTTTCGCGTGCGGCGAAGCGACTCCCAGCCGAAAGTTCTCACTTCGCACTCTTCAATCGCGATCAAGTGCACACAACGAACATTCCGATGCGTGATACTCTCCCATGTTTCATGGCGAGGACCGCACCTAAACGTTTGCCCGCGAATCACGCCAATCATCGCGAATAAACGCCGCATGATAGAAATTCAAAGAATCCGAACGCACGGGTATCAACGGCGATCGATAGCGGCGGTAGAAATCGACACCATGTCGAACCGACGACGTGAATTGAACACCACGAGCCCCACAAACGCTACGTCCTCTGATGATCAATTGTAAGCAGGAAAATGGTTGACAGAAATATGAAGACAGAAGAATACGGCACTCGCTTCTCACGTCTTGCAATCTTTCTGTCGCACCTATTTTCCTGTCTACCATCCGCTATTGCCTGGCACATGCAAGCACATCGAACCAGTCTGTATCGGGCTCCTCACTCATTGTCTTGTTTTCAAGACCTTGCCAGTGCTCGCGTGCATTTCTTGGTTCGCAAGAGGTGACGGGACAGTGCCGTCTACTTTCGTTGCGATGTAGCGATGGAAACGTTCGACTTTTGTCCGGCGAGTCACGCCGCTCCGCTACAAATGCCACACGATTGGCGTCAAAGTGAATGCGCGAATGTCCGAAGAAACTCTTGGCGAGTTTCGCTACGGGGGGCGGAGCGTGTTAGCGGGGTAGCTTGCGGGATCCTAAACGTTCGCCTTGCGGAGGACGGACGGGAACGTTGAGTCCCCCCATCGCGGACAATTCGTCGAACATTTGACGACTCATTCGCTCGATCTGTTCACGATAGCTAGGCACGTCGATCAAATTGTGTCGTTCATGGGGATCGGTTTGCAAATCATAAAACCCGTTTTGATCCCAGACGCCGTGGTAATAAACGTACTTGAACCGTTCATCCCGAATGGCGAACAGCGTGGGTGTCGCTGGAAAATTCCATTCCCAGTGGTACTCGTATAAAATGTGGTCTCGCCAAGCGACGCTTTCGCCTTTTAACAATGGCAAAAATGACTTGCCGTCCACTTTGGCGTCCTCCGGAATCGCTACCTTCATCGCATCCAACACCGTCGACGCCACGTCGATGTTTTGGATCATCGGATCGATTGTATTTCCAGCGGGCAGATTGGTCGGAGCATACGCAAGCATCGGAACTCGAATCGATTCTTCAAACGCATCACGTTTGTCGTAAAATCCGTGCTCGCCCAACGCGAATCCGTTGTCTCCCATGTACAGCACGAGCGTCGAATCGAGTTGCCCGGCGGTTTTCAGTTTATCGAGCACTCGCCCAATGTTTTCGTCAACACTATGCACCGTCTCACAATAATCGCGATACAGGGCATCAAACGATGGAACCGGGTCGTTATCAAACGCTCCGGTTTCCATGTGGTCGATTCCGTGAATGCTGTAGCGACGATCGCGAATCCAACGCGATTGTGTTTGATAATTCTCTTCGCTGTTCGCCATCGTCTCGGGATAAACGATTTTGCTTTCCGCGTATCGGCCCTGATGCCGCGGTGCCGGCTTAAACGGATAATGCACGGCCTTGTAGGACAAATACAAAAAGAAAGGTTTCGGTTGCTCATCGCTTGCTTGAGCATCGATCCATCCGATTGCTTGATCGGTCAAGATGTCGGCGTTGTAACCTTTGAACTTACGCCGGTCGCCATTGATGTTTAATTCGGGATCAAAGTATTCACCCTGGCCTTTGAAACTAACCCAGTGGTCGAAGCCAGGTCGTCGCTCGTCGCTGTCGTGTCCCATGTGCCACTTGCCCACAAACGCGGTTTTTACTCCGGCATTTTGCAGGTACTCAGGAAAGTATCGTGTTCCCTCCGGCACAGGACGTTGGTTGTCAACGACGCGGTGTGCGTGCATATAACGGCCGGTCAAGATCGACGCACGACTGGGCGAGCAAAGCGATGTGGTGACGAAAGCGTTGCGAACGTGAACGCCTCCGCTGGCCATCCGATCCAGATTCGGAGTCTCCAGGAAATCAGGAGCCTCGTCCATGAATCCCATGAAGTCATAGCGATGATCGTCACTGAGGATGAACACCACGTTGCGAATTTCGGCTGAGCAAACATTCACATGGACAAGGAACAGAAAGACAGCGACAGCTCGTAGATTCATATTACTGCAACGGTTCGAGATCGGGCGTGGTGCAAAACCACTCCATCGGACATCTATGTTAGCGGGCGAAATGAAAGGATCTTCACCGCGAATTGCGGTTTATGATATTCGGTGTGCGCGGCGGTGCGTACACGTTCTGAAATTTCGCATTGGATTTGCCCCAAAGTAGACTCTCCGCTTGCGACTCGCGTCATCGTGGCATGGCAACACGAGGCCTACTTCGCGATTTTTTCGTTTGCAGCTGCGTAAGCTTGGTGTCCGGTTGAGTCACCAGGCAACACGGGATGCTGGATGGTTGGTAGAAACGCAGTGTGCTCGGTGATGATGTCTGCGTACTCGGGGTTGGACGCCAAGTTCGTCCACTCGTGTGGATCCTTGCTCAAGTCATACAGTTCACGCGAGCCGTCGTGATACTCGATGAAGCGATAGCGTGCCGATCGGATTGCGAAATTGCCAAGTCCAAAACTGGTGATCGCAGGATGCTTCCAATCTTGCTTCGGATTCTTCAACAGCGGAACGAGGCTTTGTCCTTCCTGGGTCGCATCCGCAGGCAAACCGGTTAGATCTAACAAAGTAGGGAAGATATCTAACAACTCAGCCGGTTGAGCAGTGCTTTGATTCGCGTTGAATCCCGGTGCAGAAATCACAATGGGCACGCGGGTTCCATCTTCCCACAGCGAACGTTTCGCCCATCGCTGTTTTTCACCGAGATGGAAACCATGGTCCGAGAACAGCACAACGATGGTATTCTTTGCGTAGTCGCTCGTCTGGAGTGCGTCTAACACGATTCCCAAACAATGATCAGCGAACGTCACCGAAGCCAAATAAGACTGAACCGCGTGTTCCCATTGCCCAGCCCCGGTAACCCATTCGTGAGTCGGCGAGACATGCATCAAATTGGTCAAGTCGATTGCATACTGGCTGAGATCGTTGCGGTCATCGTCTCGAACCAATGGAAGTCTAATCTTCGCTCGCGGATGCATGTCGAACCATTTTTGAGGGGCGTACATCGGCACGTGAGGCCGATAGAATCCCACGCCCATAAAGAACGGCTTGTCGTGTTTTAATTCCAGCTGCTTGACTGCCCACTTGGCCGCTTTCATGTCGGGCATTTGGTCGTCGTCTTCGGGGTAGACGCCCCAGTCCCAGAGCGGATGCCCATGTGGCTGAGAGATCTTTTTCTCGGGTCTCGGTCCAAATCCGCCGGAAGGCTGGTACTCTTGAAAAAAGCGTTTGTCGCCAGTGTGAAAAAGTTTCCCCGAG
>CAXBHV010000881.1:0-3919 GCA_963974855.1 uncultured Rhodopirellula sp.
GCGTGAGCGGCCGGGTTCCACGCATTACCCGGTGCCTTACGGCCCACGGCTCACTGTTGCGATTTGCATTTCGATTAAATCAACAGCCCGCTTGCCGTGATCAACTCGGTTGGGGCAGAAGACGTGAATTCCGAGCAGGCATAGGCAGTTGTCGAGATCAGGAAACTCCATGGCAAAGTCGGGTATGCTGGAAAGAGTCCAGACTACGGCCCCGTAATCTAACGAGCGGGCAAATCCGTTAACGGCATCATCGTTAATGCTATGCGTCGGTAGCTTGCATGTTTGGTCTGGAACTCGAATTTTGAGCAACGGCAACGTCTCTACGAAGACTTGGCTGGTTAATCTACTTGTCGCTTTACCCGTCGGTTTGTTTCCGTTTCTAGTCCTCGCATCGAGATTCGTTCGTCCGATGTGGATGGAAAACTTTCTGATGTCGGGTCAATTGGTGATTCCACTACTATGCTTGGTCATCGGAGCGTGGCTAGGTTGGCTCGCCTATCGCAATCTCGAATCACGACTGAGAACGCGACTGGAACTTGGTCTGCCGGCCATTTTGTCGTTTCATGATCTTCAGGCACTTAGTGTCGCACAGGCACAGGCTGACGCTTCTTCATCGCCATTGTCCAGCAACCTTCAATTGACAATCGGAATGAAGTTGCCGATTGTTGCCAAAGCAGCGCTGGCCGTAACGCTGTTGTCGATTCCACTACGAGCACTCGGCTACGAAGATCTTGGACGCACCGCGGCGATGACTTGTCTTGGTGCGTTATTCTTATGTGTCTACCTGACAGGAGTGAAGTGGTGGAAGGAAATGCCGTACTTTGCCGCCACCACGACGCGGCCGCCAGATCGAATGGGGCATGTCAACCGACTCATGAGCGGTATCACCACAGATCTCGCTGTTTTGGCACCCTTGCTATTGGCTTGCGTCATTGCCACCAGCCTTGTTGGCCCTTGGCAATTGGAAGGAATCGGATTGCGTTTCTTGCACGGTCTCGTCGCAATTGCCAGCATCACACTGGCCATTTACGCAGCAATTCTTTGGATTGTGGCCATTCGCAGCGTCATTGGCATCGCGACCCTAGCATTTTTCTGCTACGTGCCTTGCTCCATAATGGTGATGCAGGTCGCGGTGATCGACCGCATGACATCGCCGCTACTATCGGCGATCACAGTCGTTCTTTCCGGTATCGCTATCGTGGTGATTTCAGTCACAGCAATCTATTTCGCAAGACGGTACTTTGCCCGAATCGAATGGGCGCGATTCCATTGACAATCTTTACTTCGAACGTACTGGATATGTTATGCGTACATCATACTTACCACTCGTGCTGCTCCTCATCGTTTTACTAACCGACTTGCTTGCGGCAGATGAGCTTCGTGTCGCCGACGTCTTTACTGACAACGCCGTGTTACAGCAGGGTGTCAAGTTGCCGGTGTGGGGAACGACCACAGCGAACACGAAAGTCACCGTTCATCTTGCCGGCCAAACGAAGACGGTGCAGGCAGCGGAAGATGGAACTTGGCGACTTGAGCTTTCCCCGCTGCGAGCCGACGGCACCGGTACGACCATGATCGTCGAATCGAAAGAGTATCGCCAGGAGTTTCGCAACCTGCTCGTTGGCGAAGTGTGGTATGCCAGTGGTCAATCGAACATGCAGATGACGCTCCGAGCGTGTGCTCAGAGGATCCCAGCCATTGGCGAAATCGCCGAAGCCGCTGCGACCGACAACATTCGCTGGCTTCGGATCGACGAACCCGATTCACCACAACCTTTGACACGTAGACAAAAGGTGACGCCTTGGCAACTCGATAACCCAGCCAACCGGGTAACACAATCTGCGCTAGCGTACCTCTTTGCCCGCACCCTTCAGGACAAGCTTGGTGTTCCGATTGGCATCATCGAGGGATCCTGGGGTGGTAAACCGATCGAAGGTTTCATTCCAAGATCGCAGTTTGAAAAGCAGGAAACATTGCAACCTATCCTTACGCTTGCCGAGCAGGATCAACTTGATGAACTGGCTAAGCTCGAAGGAGGCGTGATCGTTCGCAACACCGCTGGCATGCCAGGCCGAATCTACAACGCGCGGGTGTCGCCAATTGCGCCCTACGCGATACGTGGATTCATTTGGTATCAGGGAGAGTCCAACGCCGGTCATGGTGAAGATCCTCGCAATTACCGGTTCAAGATGCAAGCGCTCGTCGATGGCTGGCGAGAAACCTGGGGTAACCCGGAGCTTCCATTTTATTTTGTGCAACTACCGGCGTTCAAAGACGAGTTAACGGGTTGGGTTCGCTTGCGTGAAGAACAGCGTCTGAGCCTGGACATTCCTAACACAGGAATGGCGGTTACGATCGACCTTCGCGACAGCGACATTCACCCGGCCAATAAACTTGATGTGGCTGGACGCCTCGCAAACTGGGCCTTAGTGAAGACGTATGGAAAGAAGTTTTCCTGCAGCGGGCCGCTGTTTAAGTCGGCCACTGTCGACGGTGGTTCCATGCGAGTCGAGTTCGAACACGCGGATTCCGGTTTAATGGTGGCTCGCAAGGAAGGACTCGCCGCGGCAACGCCGACGCCTGATATCGCTCTGGCGCACTTTGAATTGGCAGATGAATCCGGCAATTGGCATCCCGCCCAGGCAACGATCGGGGGTTCCGGCGTGATCGTTCAGAGCCCCGAAGTTAGGAAACCGCGAGCGGTACGTTACGCCTGCAGCGGCGCCCCAGAGAACGCGAACCTTTACAACCAAGCCGGCCTGCCAGCCTCACCGTTCTGCAGTGACCTGCAATTACTTGCGTGGGAGTCGGAAAAATAACTTAGGCACTGTTCGGAAATAACTTCGTCATTCGAGTTTTGTTACAAATCACGCGGGTGAAGTGTTTTCTCTGTAGTGGACGAGGCTACGAGTCCCGTCGTGCCACTAAGTCGCTGGGACTCGTAGCCTCGTCCACTACCTCCAAAGCTGGCGGTCGGCCTACGCCCATTCCAGTAAAGCTCTGGCGGAACGGCCTAAACGCCACCGGAGGGTTCAAGTCATTCGGATGAGGAACAACTCCAAACAAATCTGAACATGAATAAAATACTTGAATTGTACGATGCTGAGGTTCGCGCAAACCCGGTGGCCACCGCCGGCCTGAGCGTGATCCGCGATGAACACATTGTTCGACTCGAAGGCGCGTTCAACTACATCTGCTCCTGGACCTTCCCAGAAGACGCGACCGAGCAAGTCGTCTCCGAACAAGCCGAATATTTTCGAGAACGAGGCGAGAGTTTGATGTGGCGAGTCTACTCGCATGACAAACCCGGCAACCTAGAGGACTGCTTGAAACGCGAGGGCTTTGCGGCCAGCCCATCGGGAACCCTGATAGTGCTGGACGTCGGAGCATGGGAACATTCCCCATGCGAACACGATATTCGTCGTGTCGAGACACCGGAGATGCTGCGTGATTACCTCGCGGTTGCCGCCGCCGCGTTCGGAGACGAGGACGATGGGAAATTCGAGTATTTTTCCAAACTCTTATCGAACCCGAAGTTTGCCTTGTTCACCGGCTACTCCGACGAAGAACCTGTGGTTTCGGGACGCTTGGAAATCCCCGCGAATTCCTCCTTCGGCCAGTTGTTTGGCGGCGGTGTCTGCCCCAAGAATCGGGGAAAAGGCTTCTACCGCGCGCTGGTCGGCGCCCGCGTCGCTTTGGCTCGCGAGCGGGGACTGAAATACTTGAGCACCGAGGCGAGGGAAACCAGTCGTCCGATTCTCGAAAAACTCGGCTTCGTCACGCTGGCCAAGGAAACCACCTGGGTGCTAAGCAGTTAGGCAGGAGTCTTTCAGTAAATTGGCCGTTTTGGCGCTAGCGGGCTGCTGATTTAGTGAGCCGCTCGCGCGTGAGCGGCCGGGTTCCACGTATTACCCGGTGC
>CAXBHV010000882.1:0-3916 GCA_963974855.1 uncultured Rhodopirellula sp.
AGGTGCTGATCCTCGAGAGTGGCTTCGACTCGCACGCGGCCATCGCTGCCACTTGCGTCCAATCCATTGTGAATCAGATTGCGGATCGCTTGAGCGACGGCTTCGCGAGGCACCCACAATTCTTGATTTTCAACAAGGTCGCTGCCATCATCCACGTCGACGCGATGTGGATCTCGAATCCCTTCGAGGGTCGCGTCAATCAAATCACCGACCGTGGTTTGGTCCCAGCGATGAGCCATCGCATCGCCGGCGGCCGATCGCATGCGAGCCAAGATTTGCTTGCACATTTCGAGTTGGCCATCGATCAATTGCAGATCGGTATCGACCGATTGGGGTTTTTCGCAACCTTCGAGATGCCGTGACAATTCGCGGACGATCACGTCGATGGTCGATAGCGGCGTCGCCAGTTCGTGGGCGGCACCGGCGGCCAATGTGGTGAGGCCTTCGAGCCGATGGCTGGCCGCCTGTGCTGCTTGGGCCCGCCGCAGTTCACGCTCGCGATTTTGCAGCTCACCCGCAGTACGCGTGACGTAGTAGGTCACCACGGTCGCGCAGGTGGAAAACGCAAATAGCAAACCGCCAGTGTGCAAATTGAAATCGTTGGCGGGTTGTCGAATTGAGATTCCTTCGACCGGCACATTGTATCGAAGCAAGATCATATAGCCGACAATCGCAAACGCAGTCATCGACCATGCTGGCCGTGGCCGGATCATCACGCCACCAACCGCAAGATTGACAAAGTAGAAGAAGCTAAACGGATTGTCGGCTCCACCGCTAAAGTACAGCATCAGCGTCAGGGTGACCAAATCAAGCAGAATCAGTGCCAGTGCAATCGACTGCAATAGCGTCGGGTCGTCCTCTTCGGCAAATTGGTCGCCGGTTGGATGTTTAGCCGAGATCGAAGCATTGATAGCGACACCCGAAGTCGATCGCCCAGCCTGGGTGTAATACAGCCAAGACACGCACAGCAGATTCGTGATAGCGGTGATCGCGACCAGAAACAGCAGGGGCGCGAACGGCAATTTGACATCGGCCAGGAAAACGGCGGCCAAAATTGTGATCAACTGCCCCGCAACCGCCATCCAACGCAAGTGCAGCAACCACGTGAACGATCCGCGGCGGGCCGGAGCGATCAACGGAATCGGCATGGGGTCGCGAGACGGAGGCACGGTAGGGGCGATCCTTTTCCCTAGTTCGCTTCGCGACGTGTTAGCTCATCACGAAGCTTGGCGGCCAATTCGTATTGTTCTTGTTCGACCGCCGCAGCCAATTGCTCTTTGAGAGTTTTACCGACCGAGTATTCATTGCGCAATGATTCCCGCATATCAATCAAACGCACAACGAGTTCGTCTTCTTCGAAGTGTTCTTCGGCTTCGTGTTTGATGAAAAATTGGTGAATCACATCGAGCCCTTGATTGATCGCTTGGATCGCTTCTTCGGCCGTGTGGTCTTCGAGTTCTCCGAGCGCATGTGCTTGCGTGCGGTGGAACAAAACGAAAGGACGGTATTGCTCGTGCGCAGCCCCCCAGTCCTCTTCAGGACTCATCTCGCTTCTGATATCCATCAAGCGCAATGTATGATCAGCGTCCATCACGGCCCGATGATAATATTGCAGTCGCAACCAACAAATGCGTCGGTGGTAGAACTGCATGAATTCGCGATCGACTTCGTTACACTCGCTCTCGCTCAACTTATGATCTTGATCTTCGAGCCGGAGATGTTGCAGATGCTCGAGATAGGTTTCACTTTCATCGTAGACCGCTCCGTCGGGGCGGCCGGTCGTTTCGAGCTGCAGCATCCCCATGTCCACACGCATTTGGATGACATCGCGTCCGTCTTTGCCTTTGATCAAACGGACATTTAAATTCCCAGGATCAAATTCCCAGTTGGAAAGCAGGTCGTCAAAATGCATCGCTCGCTTCATCAATCCGTTCTATTCAATTTAGGAAGAAAACCGGCTGTTTCAGCGCCGAACCCCGAGTATAACAGCCCGTCAAGCTTGGTGAAGCATTGTTGACATTTTACCACGGATGCCGTTGGGTGAGTTTGGAGCCGCTGGTACGAGGGAAATTTTTCGATCGCTCCGCGGCGAATAACGGTCCCGACGTCGCTCGTGGCCATAATTAGTCGTCTCTGCGTGGTCCCTGCCGACCAAGCTTTTTCTGCGAGTTTTGCCGCTTTTTATCGAGCCTTCGCCGCTGGCTTCCGCGGGTGGGTTTGGTTGCCTTGCGAGGCGTTGGCGGGGCTTGGCATTCCAGTAGCATCTCGGCCAATTTGGTGCGTGCGTCGGCGAGGTTGCGAGCCTGGTCGCGATACCGCTCGCTATGCACCAGCAATTCACCATCACGGGTAATCCGATTTTGATAGCGGCTGGCAAAGCGGCGTCGCCACCCCGGATCAAAACCTCGACATTCGGCCATTGACCACCGCAACGTCACTTTCGAGTTGACCTTGTTGACATTCTGGCCACCAGGACCGCTGCTTCGCGCCGCCGTAAAAATTAGATCCCCCGCGGGAATCGTCAGTCGTGTGTTTACAAATAGATCATTCATGGTTCTGCGGTAGATTGTAGGCCGAGTTGCAGCAGAGTCGACATCGGTAAAGTTTTTTGCCTATGTTGGTAATTCAAAGAAACCGCGCCTAAGTTGGGTG
Organism: uncultured Rhodopirellula sp.; assembly: GCA_963974855.1. Lineage (GTDB taxonomy): Bacteria > Planctomycetota > Planctomycetia > Pirellulales > Pirellulaceae > Novipirellula. The sequence goes on from CAXBHV010000882.1 coordinate 2,653, forward strand.
CGATTCTTTGAAATTGATTCATGAAAATATCAACCGGAGACGTTTGAATGGGGTTTGTAGTGCGTTGTCAAGTTGGAATCGCATTGGGGGTTTCGCTGGGTTGTGCGATCATTGCCACATCGCTGCCCGCCGCTTGCGAAGATTCTACCACTCAAAAATCGGTGCTCCGTTGGCCTCGTTTGTTAGGCGAGGATTTTGACGGAAACGCAGCAACTGAGCAAATCTTCGATTGGTCAAGCAAACCAAGCTTTCTGTGGTCGCTCGAGGTCGGTGAGGGCTATGGACTCGGTTCGGTATGGGGTGACGAATATTATCAGTTTGATGCGGAATTATCGGCGACCGGTCCGGCGGAGCGGCTTCGATGCATCGGCCTCGGCACGGGCAAGGTGAAGTGGCAAGATGCTCGGCCCCTCGTTTATCGCGACATGTATGGTTACGAAAGTGGTCCCCGTACCACCCCGACACTCGATTCGCAGTCGGTGTTCACTTTCGGCGTCTCAGGAGAGCTTGTCTGTCGCGACCGCAGCACGCATCAAGTTCGTTGGTCCGTCGACACCAACAAAAAATACGGCGTCGTGCAAAACTTTTTTGGAGTCGGTTCGTCACCTTTGCTGTTTGATGATTTAGTGATCGTGATGGTGGGCGGTAGCCCCGCCGAAGACGCCGCGATTGCCCCAGGACGACTCGATCGTGTGTCGCCAAATGGTTCGGCCTTGGTTGCGTTTGATAAAGCGACTGGCAAGGAACGGTGGAAGTGCGGTGATGATCTGGCTAGTTACAGCAGTCCGAGGACGATTCAAATCGAAGGGCAAACGCTTGTGCTTGCCTACGCTCGCGAGAATTTGTTGTGCGTCGATCCGAAGCTTGGCAAAGTGCTTTGGAAATACCCTCATCGCGCCGACATTCTCGAAAGTGCGATAGCGATGACCCCGGTGGTCGATGCCAACCAAGTCTTTATAAGTGAGTGTTACCAGATAGGCAGTGTGCTACTAAACGTGACGGCACAAAAAGCAAAAGCGGTTTGGAAGGACCCGCCGTTTGATCGCCGTAGTCAAGCGATGCGGTCGCACTGGGCCACGCCCGTTTTGATCGACGGGTTTTTGTATGGATGCAGTGGCCGGAACGCTCCCGATAGCGATTTCCGCTGTATTCAGTGGGACACGGGTGAAGTCAAGTGGAGCGACCCACGTCGCACGCGTTCCTCGGCAACTCGCGTTGGCGATGTGATGCTCGTGTTAGAGGAGCGTGGCACACTGCAAGTCGT
>CAXBHV010000883.1:0-3910 GCA_963974855.1 uncultured Rhodopirellula sp.
TGGCGGTGTCATCCAGCGTCGCCCAAATACGTAGCAATTCGCTAGTCATTGCATTCAACTGCGCCGGATTCTGCGCCACCTCACCCTCAACATCGCGAAAACACGGGGTTTTAGACGTTTGTTCAAGTCCGTTATCCTCCACTTTAAGCCACGTTACGATTTTCGTAACGTGGCTTTTTTATTGCACTTACCGCAATAACGCCTGTTTTGCCTTAAAACACGCCCCCGTTTTTGTTGCTACAACTGTTGCTACAAGGTACATTTTTGTTGCTACAAGCAACAATTCTGAACTGCTGCAGGAGTATTTAAATGAGCAGGCAGAGCAAGGGCAACTACCGGGACAAACACGGTCGCCAATCAGCCAGAGTAGGAACGAGAAGCGACAACCGAGTCTTCATGTTCAATCGCTCTTGGTCGTCCGCTGACGTTGACAGAGTGAAGCAACAACTCAAAGACGTGTTCGATTTCTGGGGGAAATGGAACGCCAGCAGCAACGCTGTTGCCGACAGCTTGCGGAAGGGCGTGAATCCTGTGCCGATCCCAACCCCTGGATGATGCAAAGGAAAGGAATAGACCAATATCTCCTGCTGCTGAGCATTTACCAGACGTGCGAGTATCGTGGGGTCTCGTTCTTCGATTTCCTCGTATCCGGGGAGCGGGATCTGGACGCCTACTGCGGAAAAACCAAATGATGCTTGAGTGAATCAGCGGGATACGGACTGCGCCCGTTTCTCCTCGAAGTCCAGCAGTGGATGTCCTTTCGGTTTGGAATGCCTCGTTCATGTCATCACGGAACGGTATTGAGCGAATAGCTCTGCAACGGCTGGATCTCGAAATCGGGCAGTTAAGCCGCACAGCAGTGGGCACAACTGCTCAGCGATACACTGCTAAACTGAAAGGCTGGACATTGGAGGTTGTATGATGACAGTGAATCGGGCGGACTACACCAAGCAGGGCATCATCGTTTTGGCACCGACCGACGAGTTGCTGACGGCAGATGTGATTCGAGAAATTCAAGCCGTCATCGACTTCACTGGGGCGAACCACATCGTGATTGACCTCGGGGAAATTCGATCTCTTGTCAGCGGCAGCTTGTACCCGCAGGCAGAACCGTTTACGCCGTTGCTGAAACTCCATCAACAGTTGAAACACGAATCCCGACGACTTGTCCTCTGCAATCTCGGCAACGACATTGCGGACGTGTTTCGCATTACTCGCTTCGATCAGATATTTGTGATAACGCCCGATGTGGCTGCGGCCCTGTCTCGAGCTTCAGGGAGAAGTCACCTCATGTGATGGCTCGCTCGAACGCATCAACGAACGTCTCTGCTGTCTGAGCGCCAGACAAAGCAATTGCGTTGTTAACGAGGAAGAATGGAACGCCATCGACGTTATGCTGTCGAGACAAATCTTTTCCCATCACGACCGCATTCATTCCATCATCGCTGTTAAGCATTGCATCGGATGCTTGTCGGTCCAGTCCGGCCTCAGCAGCCACGTCAATTAGAGTCTGACGATTGCCAATGTCTCGTCCCTCAGTGAAGTAGGCTCGGAACAGTGTCTCGACGACCGCATCCTGACAGCCATGTTGATCTGCCAGCCAAATGACCCGGTGAGCATCAACTGTGTTAGGCGTTGTTTCAGATTTATCGAAGGCGAAATGTATCCCTTCGGATTCACCGACAGCAATAACTTGGGCATCCAGTTCCATCGAGCGTTCCCAACTGCCGAATTTTCGGGTGCGATATTCTTTGCGACTGATGCCTTCTTTCGGCATCGTTGGGTTGAGCTGGAACGGATGCCAGTGAACCTGCACGTCGTGCTGGCCATCGAGAGCAGCAATCGCCTTCTCAAGCCGTCGTTTGCCAATGTAGCACCACGGGCAGATCACATCCGAAATCACATCAACAGTTAGATTCATTGCAACGCCTTGTGACTAACAGTGGTGTGTTTCTGTTGTCACACCTGCTCAACGGCTAACACCTTCGACAACACTGAGTTTGGTACGCGTTTGAATTCACAGATGTTGAACCGACTTGGTAAAGGTAACGCTGGCCATCACAGCGTGGCGGCAAACGGCTCTCCATTGTCAATAATATAAACACCGTCGTTGGGAAACCGGTTTGGGATAGGTTGTGGCATTCCACGAACCACCAGAACAAGCAAGACCGGCAACGCTATTATCGTACCGCATGTCACCAGGGTTTGCTGCCATCGGGCGTCGGAGCACTGGTGAGCACCAACCAGTTACGCCGAATCAGCATCAAGTACGCGGCCAACACGAAGGCATTGAGCATGAACTGCATCGAATTCATTGCGTTAATTGACGCGTTAACAGCGACTGCGAACTTGGTGATCCCGAGCGATGCCACGTATGCAACTGCAAGCAGTAATCCAGCGGCGATGAAAGGAACGCTTGCCGCCTTGCCGGGGTGCACGCCCGCAAGTCTGGCCTGCCGATAGAAGGCTGTCGTTGCGATTAAGGCGATGATGACAATCAGCAGCATGATCAATCGGGTTGCATGGAGCCGAATAGTTGTCGTTCAAGCAGAGAAAACGCTCGCAAGCCCGACTCCGGGCGAGTAGAACGATGTCTCTCGGATGTTAGGATACGCTTTGCATTTCCGGTTTACCACCAATTTCTCCTCGGGGTGTCACAACATTGGATCCTTATCCATGGGATCACTGAATGGCCTCAGAACCGCCTATTTGATTTCCCTCGGGCGCCGCCGGCTCCCAGCGGACACCTCTCACCTGGCATCACTTCGCGCTCTTCAATCGCGATCAAGTCCACACCACGAGCATTCAGATTCGTGGGCATTCGCCTGATTCATGGCGTAACACCGTACCTAGATGTTTCCCGCGAATCACGCTAATCATCGCGAATGAGTGCCGCATGATGAAATTGTCAAGGGACAAAATGCAAGCCAATCAACGACGATTATCTCGCGTAGGGACACTGACGAGGACAGGTTAAAAAATCGTAGGTTAGAAAATAAGAAGCGATTGCTTGTGTAAAACGACCCCGAGCAACGATGAGTGTTGATGAGCAAACGACAAACGAATTGGGGGACAGACGAATGAAGTTGAGCCGCTCACTGAGCGTATCATTCAGCGGCGACGGCGATCGTTGCCAATCTTTCTGTCGCACCAATCTTTCTGTCTGCCATCCGCTATTTCCTGAGGCGTGCAAATACCGTAGCAGGCGTGATCGAAATGCCGAACAGGTAAAATTCTGGACATAGGTTGCATAAGAAAATTGATTCAGTCGGTTACTGGTGGCCGTCACCGGTTTATGATGCGATCGACCATACCGCCGAGCGCTAAGGCGGTCAAGAAATATACGACGAGCGCGAGGAAGAACACAAAGATCACAACGGGAAGTCCGCCTCGATTCCAACCAATGCGTGGTCCAAGTTGGACGTTTGCCCATGCGGAGGCAATCGCAGAGATCGCAGTGAGGATCAGAAGCAGCAGCTCCGGCATCGCCGAACGCGTTAGCGCGAACGTTGCGCAGAGAACTGAGTAGCTGACGGAGACTGCCGCAATCGCCCTGAAGTTCCGCAGCCACGTCGATGGCAACTCGGCCGACTGGCTGGCGTTTTCGTTGGACGATGTTGGTGGAACGTACGGATTTGGCCTCGTCATGCGATCGATCGTAGTTGAATAGCAGAACGTTAACATTAAAATTCACGCGGTGGCGGGAGTTGACTTTGACTCCAAAAAAGCTGGTCACTGCCGCTCCAATGCATGCGATGGTCCTCCAGTTTGTTCAGATGTCCTCGACGTCACCGGTGAACTCTGCCGGCTTCTCGAAACACTCTCGATACATCTCATAGTTCTCGACGAGCGATTCTCCCATTTCACCCGCGACGGCGAGTGTCTTGCCGTAAGAGTCACCCTCCTCGAT
>CAXBHV010000884.1:0-3909 GCA_963974855.1 uncultured Rhodopirellula sp.
GCCCCGATAATAACCGGGGCTTTTTACAACATTGGTTGTCGCGTCATGACGTCACTTCGTGACTGATCATTCGAGAATCTGAGGAACAAAAACAACGCCAAAATGGAAAGGCGAATCGTCAAATCAATACCAAAGTATTAGCGGCCCAGAGCTAGCCCCGGTTCAGCGCAGGAACCGTGGCTAGCGGGTTGTTGATTGATTCGAAATGCAACTCGCAGTGGTGAGCCGTGGGCCGTAAGGCACCGGGTAATGCGTGGGCCCCGTTCGCTCACGCGCGAGCGGCTCACTCAGTCAACAGCCCGCTTACGCCAAAACGGCCAATTTGCTGAAAGACTCCTGCCTAACTGCTTTGCCGCGGGCATGTCTCATATAATGAATATTGACCGGCTCGCGGCTAGTGACGTTGGCTCACAGCATGGTCGTCCTTTCAGCGGCAACTAACGAACGGCCTGCTTCACGTTCTTTCCAAATAGGTGTTTTTTATATGCAACGGAATCTTCAGCACGAATTGATGGATGATCCTCATTTGCCGCGGGACCAACACGAATTAGCTTTAAAGGGATTATCGCGTCTGAATCGCTACACGGGCGTCGCCAGATTGATGTACCGACATTTACGCCGACGTGTCGATGTGACCGCACAGCGACCGCTGCGGATTCTGGATGTGGCTAGCGGTGCCGGAGATGTTCCAATTTATTGGGCAAAACGCGCCTGCCGGGATGGCATCGAGATGGAAATTACGATGCTCGACGTCAGCGAGGTCGCAGTGGATGCACAACAGCAACGCGCCGCCGAAGCAGGGGTAAACGTTCAATCGGTTCAAGCGGATTGCCTTGCCCATCCGCTTCCAAGCGGTTTCGATGTCGTCACCAGTTCGCTTTTTATGCATCATTTGAACGATGAACAAGTCGCGACCGTTTTGCGTTCGATGAAAGCCGCGACGGATGCGAGCATTCTGATTTGTGACCTGCATCGGTCTCGAATGAATCTTGCAATGGTCGCGTTTGCGGGCCGTGCTTTGTCGCGTTCCCCGGTCGTTCACACCGATAGCGTGCTCAGCGTCCATGGGGCGTACACGCAAGCCGAGTTTCAAACACTGGCGCAACGTGTTCTCGGGGGGACGATTGAGATGCACCCTGCTTTTCCTTGCCGCTTCCTCGCGTCTTATGAGAAACCGGTGGCGAAACCGCTACCTGCAATCGTAAACGTCGCGGTGGTGCCAACTGTTTCGAGTGTCCCGGTATGAGCGTCGGAAAGACATTGGCGTCGTTGTCTCGTTCGCCGGTTTTGGTCATCGGCAGTGGTGTGGCCGGCGCGGCTTGTGCCATCCGTTTGCGTTCGCTCGGCGTCGCTGTGGACTTGGTGGAAAAGGCCACGTTTCCACGTGCGAAGGTGTGCGGATGCTGTATCGGTGAAGCAGGCTTGAATGCCTTTTCGCAACTGGGGCTTCGTGACGAGGTGTTGAAACACGGGATGCAAACGCGGCGTTGGTGTGGTTCCCTTGCGGGACGACGCATCGAGTTGTTGATCCCAGACGGAGTGGCAATCTCTCGCGAAGTATTGGATCCGCTGATGACGCAGGCCGCAGTGCACGCCGGTGCCGCCGTGTCAATGAACTGCACCGCCTCGATCAAAGGCAGTTCACGCGATGTCGTTTCCGTTCAGCTCGTTCAAAACGACACGACAACGATGCAAGACTATTCATGTGTGGTGGTGGCATCGGGACTTCGCTCCGGCAACTGCAGCGGTTTGTTGCCCTGGACCGAAGTCCCGCATGGACCTTTTGGGATTTCGATGATGGCTTCGTCGGAGGATGTTGATCCCGGCGTCATCTATATGGCTTGCAATCAAGACGGTTATGTTGGACTCGTCAAACTTGCCGATGGACGTGTCGATGTAGCAGCAGCGCTTCAGTCGGGGCAATCCACTTCCACAAGTGGCGATCCAGTCTCACGTGTAAAACGGATACTCGAGACGAGTCAATTTGCCTCGATCGAGCTTTCGGAATTGAGTCCCGTGATGACCACGCCGCCGCTACGTCGATCACGACGCCCCGGGCGCGGTCGTGTTTTGGCGATCGGGGACGCCGCCGGTTACGTTGAACCCTTTACTGGTGAAGGGATGACGTGGGGCATGCAGGGGGGGATTGCCGCGGCAGAGTTGATCGCGTCGAAGATTGCTGATTCAAGCGATGTCGGCGACGTCTGGGAACAAAAACTCGCCGCTCTGCTGCGACGCCGAAAACGAACGTGTCGCTTCGTCACCACGGCACTGCGGTCGCCAGCCGCGTGTCGTATTGCCGCAGGAACACTCCGCCTGTTTCCCAGTCTCGCGACCCCGTTGCTGCGAAGCATGAACAAAGCCTAGCGGGTCGCAATTGCCTGAACTCGGCGATCGAGCAGAAGCAGCGTCCGCAAAAATCGCGTAAAACGCGATGTTTTCACTAGGGTTCTACACGCTGGCGCCCGTTCTGACTAAGTTGTGGGCCTGTGAACGCACTATTGAAATCCTGTTAATTGAAGGCTGCAAAGCGAATGACGTCGTACGATGTATTGGGTGTAGGGAACGCACTGGTTGATGTCCAAGCACAAGTGGAAGATTCGATTCTGAGCGAATTGTCGATCGATAAGGGCATCATGACGCTTGTCGATGATCAACGACAAGCGAGTGTTTTGAGTCGGCTCAATGGACGACCACTGAATCGTTGTGCAGGCGGCTCGGCTGCGAACACGATTGTCGCACTCGCTGAATTTGGCGGCACTGGCGCGTTTATCGCAAAAATTGGCGATGACGAAGTCGGCGAATTCTTTATCAAGGACATGCGAGAATTGGGGGTCAAGATGGACATCGAGCCCGCCAAAGGATCGCCCACCGGAACGTGTGCCGTTTTGATCACCGACGACGCTCAACGATCGATGATGACCAACCTTGGCGCTTCAGCCACCCTGCAATCGTCCGATATCGATGAGTCACTGATCAAGGCGTCGAAGTACGTCTACATCGAAGGCTACTTGTTGACGGGCGAAACCACCAAAGCGGCGGCATACCGCGCGATGGACATCGCCAAACAGCACGGCGTGAAAGTCGCGTTCACGGCATCGGATCCTTTCTTGGTCAACATGATCCGCGACGAAATCTGGGATCTGATCACCGGGCCCGTCGATTTGTTTTTCTGCAACGAAGAAGAAGCGAAGAGTTTGACCGGAGAAGCGGACCCCATCGCTTGCGCTGCGAAGATTCATGACCACGCTGAAAACGTGGCATTGACCCTCGGCCCTAAGGGATCGATTGTGATGCACGGTGGCGAAGCATTCCCGATCGAAGGTGTCGAAGTCAAAGCGATCGACACCACCGGCGCGGGCGACATGTACGCCGGTGCGCTCTTGTACGGCATCACCAACGGAATGACATGGCGGCAAGCTGGCCATCTGGCTTCGCAAGCATCCGCACGCGTCGTGTCCCAAATGGGTGCACGACTGGAGCGAAAGTTTACGAGGGAAGAAATCCAATCGCTGAGCGACTTGGCCTAACGCGGTCACCCCGCCCGCGAAACATTCCGTGGCGAAATTCATCGTCCCAAAATTTCCCGTAGCGAAACTCGCCAAGAGTTTCGGCAGCACTGGTTGGCGTTCGCGAGTATACGATTATTCTTTCGAGTTTGCCGCGGCAAGCGATTCGAGGTAATCCAACAACGACGCCAATTCGTGCGTCGTGTAGTCTTTCATCACCCCTTCGGGCATGACCGATATCGGCGAAGTTCGACGCACTTCGATTTCGTCTTTCAAAATCGTCGTCTCTTTGCCTTGCTGATCTCGAATCGTCACACGATCACTTTGCTCGTTGGTCACGAACCCCGTTAGAACCACACCATCGAGCGTCAAAATCGAGTTGGTAGCAAAACCTTGAGCG
>CAXBHV010000885.1:0-3906 GCA_963974855.1 uncultured Rhodopirellula sp.
CTGAAGGCTCCGTTCGACCTCTCCCCCAACGAAGTTGGGGGAGAGGTGGCAGAAAGCCAGCGCAACCAAAAATCACAACAATCGCCAAGTTTTAGCGGCACGGCGCAAGGACGGTTGCAGCGTGAAAAAAACGTTCGATTTCGACAACTTTCGTGCCAGTGGCACTCCCGTTGAGTGACCTCGGCCTAGCGATCCGGCTTGAGGACGTCGCGGAGTGACCCGACCGCCTGCACCTTGCCATCTTTGTCGACGAGAACACAGCACGGGAACATGTTCACGGGATAGCCAGTGATCTTGTCAGATTGGCTACCAACGCCTTCGGTTTCGCTACCCAGAAGCACGGGATACTCGATGCCCGAGTCGTCGATTGCCATTTTGATTTCGTCGGTTTCGGTTCCGGGAGCGTGGACGCCAACGATTGCCCAGCCATTCTCTTGCATTTTGTTGAGGATAGGAATGTCGTTCTTGCACGGACCGCACCACGTCGCCCAGAAATGGAATAGCGTGGGCTTTTCCGGATGGCCGTCCGGTAGTTTCTCGGCCGTGATCCACTGGCCATCCAGTTTCGGAGCTGGCTTGCCAACCATTTCCTTGAGCGGTTTAAGAATTCTGTCAAGCTGCTTTTTGTTGGATGCCTGCTCTTGCATCGCTTTGTCGACCATCGCGTGAATCTCAGATTCAGCCATCTCAGGGTCAAATACGTATTTCACAAAAGTCGTGAAACGCCAGTCGTTGATGGTATCGCCCTTCTTCGGCAACGCCTTATCAACCAACGGCTGCAGATCGGGGGCGGCCTTGACCTCGCGTACCACCGTTTGATTGATGTTGTACTTGTATTGCTTCCCTTCGTGCATCCAACTGGACCACCATTCAGTCATCGGCATTTCAATACCGGAGGCGACTTCGCGGTAGTCTGAAAACTCGATCAAGTCCTTTGGGTGCTGGTTGGCTTGGTGAAGATAGAGGAATTCGCAATGCAACTGGTACCGTTGCTCATCCGTCAATGCCTCATCAAACCACTGCCCGAACTCTTCTCGCGAATCAAACGATCGCCCGGCCAGCTTCCGAGTGGACTCCATTTCATGTATCCAAGTAAACCTGCCTTGGTTGATGAACTTTAGGCAACCGCGCAATCGCCCCGTTTTTTGGCTGATCCAAAATTGCTCTTCACGTGGAATCGACCGTATCACATGGCAGCGTTCACCGCCGAAATTCTCGGCGGGATGACTTTGATAGTTGGCGTACTCGACTGGAATCGTTGAGCTCAGAAAGAAGCTTGGTTCCTTGCCTCGTTCAACCCATGCAAATCGATGATCGCCCAAGTGCAAAAACTGCGATGGTTTGAAGTAGTGATTCGCGAATGCATCAGCAAAGGTTCGGTATCGACCAAACGAGCCATTGGAATGTCGCCTCCAACCCCGTTTGCCGTCCCAGGTATGTTCTGAGGTCTGGTCATACGACTCACCTTCGTAAACATATTTATGTCGCTCGGTGGAAACGACTTCATTGTTGTCCCAAGCCCACGTGTGATTGGTCGTGGAAAGACTTTTGTCGAAATCGCGTTTGCTGAGCGTTTCCTTCAAATGGTCAAGCGAACGCTCGTCTTTCAAACCGATCAGACCTTTGGGATCACCGTAATACGAAGTGAAACTTTGCGTGGAGATGAGTGCCGAGTTGAGCTTGCTAATCTCCGTGAGTTGCCGATGCACCTGCTCGCCAAGCGATTGAGATTTCGGGTCAGCCGGTGGCGATAGAGAAGCACCGAGATCGTCAGTAGACGGAAAGGGAACGGTTTCAACGGATGTCTTAAAGTTCGTCTTCTGTCCAGGTTTCAGCGATACGTTGTTAAACGTGACCCAGTACCGATACGGACGCAGGCGATACTCGAAGTGATCGATTTGGTCGATGGGATGATCAAACACTTCTGCACTTCGTGTCACGCCATCCTCGTCGTCCCACAATGTACGTCCCCACGTTTGAAGTCGCTTTCCATCGTTATCGACAGCAACAAGATCAAAGGTGGCGATTGGACGCTCGGCTCGATCGTAGGCCCAACGCAACATCGTACGATCGCCCCGAGCACGAGCGTCGTGGACTCGCATGATGCTGTGAGCATTTCGCAATCGCGGTGGCACATCGACCGGAGCGATGATTTCTCCGTCAATACTCACCGACACCCATGGTCCCCACTCTTTGTCGGGAATGCCGACTTCAATTGTTGTGCTTGTGCTCTCCGCAGAAGGTTGCGTTTCAATTCGAACAAATCCATCGTCACTCGGATGACGCCAGCCCTTCAGCCCTTCTGTCGTGTAGGTTGGATTCTGATGGACCGCTAGACCTTCGAACTTGAAAACGTAGTCAATTCCCGGAATCGGCTTGGCCGGCGAGTCGTCTGTCACCTTCGGTAAGAAAGGCAGTTCCTCGAAAAGCTCTCCGTTTGGACGCCACGCTTTCTCTGCAGTCGCCTGTTGCGGCATCACCGCGATCATTTTCACCGAGACATCATCGACAACCTGTACCGCCAGACGATCGTCATCAGGTGCCACGGGTTGCAGTGCGAGGGAGCTGTCTGCATTGATCGCGAGCACAGAGCCAATGGCTAGAACAAAGATCACCGAGGCGACAATGAACACGGAACCGGTGCCACTTGCCTCAGTCGGGGTGGACACGAGTCGACGCACTCGACCGAGCAACGATCCGCCATCGGCAGACATGGCGAGCGTTTGATTGGATGGTTGCTGGCGAGATTCTTCCAGCCAGACCAGCAACTTTGCGTAGCCGATTCGGTCGCCGGTCATGTTCGCGGCAATCTCGTCGCAGCACTCTTCTCGCTCGGTTCGCATTCGATGCGATACCCACCAAACCGCCGGGTGATAGAAGAACACGGTCTCCATCGCGAGTTGGAAAAGGTTGACCAAGTATCGTCCATGAGGGCTGCGACCTCGCGTCAAACGCAGACCGATCCCCAACACCACTGCGATCAATGCGAACTGCCAAAGCGAATGCACCAACGTCCAACTGACGCGCTGACCGACTTCGTAGAAGAGCATATCGTTCATGACTTGCCCTCCATCTGATCCAACAAGTCGCGGATTTGTTGTAATTCCTCCGCTGTCGCCTTCTTGCTGGACAGGGCGTGCATCATTAGCGCCGCCGACGAGCCATCGTAGACCTTGTCGATCAGGTCACCGAGCATCCGCTTCTGGGTACGCTGCTGCGGCGACGCGGGCCGGTAAATCTGCGGCTTTGCGGCGTCATCACGCTTGAGAAGGCCTTTGTCCAACATCACGGACAACATTTTCACAGTGGTCGAGTACGTTGTCTGTTTGAATTCCTGAAGCGAGTCGTGGATATGCCGAACGATGCTCGGCCCGTCATCCCAAAGGATTCGCAGGATTTGCAGCTCGACCTCGGTCGGTTGCGGAGAAGCGTGTCGTGCCATGATCCGATAAACCCTCGCGAACAAAAATTTGCAAAGCTGGACTGGCGAACGAATTCGCTACGCCGCCTCTATCTTAGCGAACGAATTCGTCAAAGCAAGTGCAACACTGCCGCTGTCCAGCAAGTCGGTGTCGAGGCGATGTTTCTCGTCAGGACGGCTGGACGACCGACTCTAGTCGTGTGTGCTCGTCAAAGCGGCGTTCGGCGACACGCGATTTCATCGACCATAAATGCCGGTCGTTCGATGATTTCCGGCCAAGGGCCCGTCGTTTGATGCCATTGTCTGAGAATCTCTTGGCTACCGAAGGCCCCAATCCACTCTTTGCCCAAATTGTTCTATAAAACGAATACAATGTTGAGTCGTCCGCGGCAGACACCTAAGGACCGTCGGAAGAATAGCTGACGGCATTTTCCGTAGTGGACGAGGCAACGAGTCCTTTTTGGCTCAGTGAAGCTGCAGGACTC
>CAXBHV010000886.1:0-3905 GCA_963974855.1 uncultured Rhodopirellula sp.
TTGGCGGGCGGCGAGTACCCGATTCCGGTCAACAGCGACGACAACGGCATCACCAACTGCCGCAACGTCGAACACGCTTTCCAGCAAACCACAAAGGGGCTCTCGGCCTGCACCGGCCAAGACAATCGATGCTGGCAAACGGATCGCAACAGGGGACCAAAACGCGTCCATCCGCGTACCCGCTCAAAAACTAGATGCACTGCTTGCCTACAGCGGCGAATTACTTGTCGTGCGTGGACGCTTCTCTCTGAGGGCAAAAGATGCGAGCGAACTCCGCGACTTGGCGACGGAGCTGAAAACACGCTGGCTCCATTCCCAACGAATGATGCGTCAATCGACGTCCAGTCGCGGTAGCACTCCGTCACAAACCATCCTGTCGGGGCAAGCGGAGTCGTGGATGGCAGAAACCGCGCAATCCTTCACCACGCTGACCAAAAAGATCGAAGAATTTTCGACGCATATTGAAGCCGACAACCGCTTGCTCGGGCAAACGTGCAGCCAATTGGACGACGAGGTTTATCATGTGCGAATGCTTCCGTTCACGGATGCGTGCGGAGGCTTAGAGCGAGCGGTTCGCGACATCGCGACAGCAACCAACAAAAAGGTCGAATTCAAAATCGAGGGTGGCGACGTCGAGGTGGACCGCTCGGTGCTGGAGGGACTAAAGGATCCACTGCTGCATCTGGTTCGCAACTCTGTGGATCACGGAATCGAAAAGACAGGAGCAAGAATCGCAGCCGGAAAACCAGAAATCGCTTCGTTGGTCGTCAGTGCTTCGCTGCGAGGCGGCCAAGTCGAGGTGGTGGTCCAAGATGACGGTGCGGGCTTTGACCTGGAACGCATCTGTGCGATCGCAAAGAAACGTGGCTTAGAAATTCCCGAAGATCGTCGCGAACAGGCTCGGTTGGTTTTTGTTCCCGGATTTTCAACCGCAAAAATGATCACCGACATCTCCGGCCGCGGCGTCGGCTTGGACGTCGTGCAAAGTCGTGTGGAATCGTTACACGGTGCGGTGGACGTCACGTTCCGAGAAGGTCAATGGACGCGATTCACATTGACAGTCCCCCTCACGTTGACAACGATCCGCTCGTTGTTGGTGCGAGTCAACGAGGACGTCTATGCGATTCCCACGACGGCGGTTCAGCGATTGGTTCGTTTTGGCATCAATGACGTACGCTCTTCGATGGGACGCGACACATTGCGGCTTCGCGATTCGCCGATGCCGGTTGTCTCGCTCGCCGCGACATTGGGGCTAAAATCCAAGGGATTGATCGCAGGCAAATCATCTATGGGTTTGGCGGTCGTCTTAGCGGCGGGCGAGCAACGGGTCGCCGTCGCGGTAGACGAGGTATTGTCCGAACAAGAAGTGTTGGTCAAAAACCTGGGAGCACGCATTCGTCGCCTGCGACATTTTTCCGGCTGCACACTGCTGCCGTCCGGCCGAATTGCGATGGTCATGAACGCATCCAACGTGGTGCGAACGGCACTCGGAATTGCCCCTACCTATACGCATCCAACGCCAAACAAACACGACTCAGCGACTCGCAAACACCTGCTGCTCGCAGACGACTCGGTCACCACGCGGGAACTTTTAAAAAACATCCTCGAAACCGCTGGCTACGATGTCTTCGCCGCTGCGGATGGCGAGCAAGCTTGGGTGGCGGCTCAAGAGCATCATTTTGATGCGGTGGTCAGTGATGTGGATATGCCGCGAGTCGATGGATTTGAATTGACGTCGAAATTGCGCAGCAATGCCCCGACGGCCGAAATCCCCATCGTCTTGGTCACCGCCAGAGGGTCAGATAACGATAAGGAGCGTGGGGTCCAAGTAGGCGCAAATGGATACATCGTGAAAGGCAGTTTCGATCAGGCGAACCTTCTCGACACGTTAGCCCAGTTGGTTTAAGGAGATAGACATGCACAATGTATTGATTGTCGACGATTCCGCTACTTCGCGTGAAGTGTTGCGAGCGATACTTTGCGAGGAAGCGGGCTTTAACGTGGTCGGCTTTGCGAAGGACGGACGTGAAGCCGTAGAAAAAGCCAAAGAGCTGCATCCCGATGTGATCACGATGGACATTAACATGCCCGTGATGAATGGATTGGAAGCAACTCGCGAGATCATGATTGAAACGCCTACGCCGATCGTCATTGTCTCGGCAAGCACACGCGTCAAAGAGATCGAAGCGTCGATGGAAGCGCTTGGCGCCGGTGCATTGGCAATCTTGCTGAAACCCTCCGGACCGCACTCGCCCCAACATGCGGCAATGGCCAAAGAAATCGTTTCGACCGTCAAAGCAATGGCGGGCGTGTTGGTGATTCGGCGACGACGTCGGGTGACGCCCCAAGGATCCACAAGCCTTGTCAAAGAACCTGCCGCGACTCCACAACGTCCCAAAATCAAAGCCGTTTCGATATTATCGTCGACCGGCGGCCCTCCGGCGCTCGCCAAGGTGCTCGGCGCGTTGCCTAGCGATTTCCCGATTCCCATTTTGCTCGTTCAACACATGGTTCCCAGCTTTGTCGCGGGCTTTGCGAGCTGGCTCGATAGCGTCGTTCCGATTCGGGTTTGCCTTGCCTGTGACCAAGCACGGATCGAGGGCAGTTGCGTCTACGTCGCTGCTGCGGGCAGCCATCTGGGCGTCAGCCGCGGGTCACGGATCCGTCTTTCCGATGATCCTCCGATCGATGGGTTTCAACCCGCAGGTACGCACCTGTTCGCCAGTGTCGCCCAGGAATACCGCCATGAATGCGTAGGCGTGATCATGACGGGGATGGGGCGAGACGGCGTCGATGGACTGCAACGCATTCACGATGCGGGAGGAACCACGATTGCCCAGGACGAAGCGTCAAGCGTGGTCTTTGGAATGGCAAAAGTCGCGATCGAACAAAAGATTATCAGTTCGGTCCTGCCGCTAGACCAAATCGGCAAACATCTCAAGCAACTCGTTTGCTAGCGTCGCCAACGACCTGCATCGTATCCGCCGCAACTTGAATTGTGGGTAGGCGATCGAAGTAGGGCCGGTTCCTACGGCCGGTTCGCTTAAGACGCATGCATTATCCGACAGCAGTAGGATTCCAGTAGAAACCGGTTCTACGCGAAAACAGAGCTGCGATAGACTATGAGTGTCTTCGTATCGGCAAAAAACTCACTGGCGTAGTGAACGAGGCAACGAGTCCTGCTGCAAGGGACTCGTTGCCTCGTCCACTACCGACTACGCCACTTAAAGTTTGGTCGATACTCAGCGTGACTGTTGCTCGACCATTCGCAGAAAGTCCTGCGTCGGCTCGCTGACCGTCATTACTTTCGGTGAGCTTTGCGGGCTGTTTCGATCGCGAATGATCACAATCACCTCTTGGTTGCTCGCTTGCGAGACGCTCGCGGGTGCAAAGTCGGCCGGTGCGGCGATAGCCGAGGGCTGCAGTGCCGATTGAGGAAGTCCCACGGGCGTGATCGCATCACGATTCAGACTGGCCATTCGCTCGGGAGCCGCCGCGGCTCCTGTGTTTTTGTACAAGCTGGTCAAGTTCACTTGGTCCAATTGCCAGTGCACGGCACCAGGACCGGCATAGATACCGACGTCGTCTTTGTAATCCGCAGCGTTGCAAACTCCGATCAAACGGCCTGCATCGTCGAACAATCCGCCGCCGCTACGCCCATCAATCGGTGCGCCTTCGATTTCCAGATTCGAGGCATTGATATGTTGGTTGTATTTATTGACGCCCGTGACGCGGGTGTCACGTCGGCTGGGGTCGTCGCCACGATCGCAACCGTAGCTAAACGCTGGTTGACCGGTGCGAACTTGATCCGCTGACGAAATCACCTCAACAGGATCAATCGCGAAGCCGGGACGAATCACCACGAGGGCGATGTCACGATCATCTGCATCGTAGTCGAGCAGTTG
>CAXBHV010000887.1:0-3897 GCA_963974855.1 uncultured Rhodopirellula sp.
GGAACTCGCGCGAGAGTTTCGGGGGGCATACACCAAGGGACGAAAGTCTTGACGACTTCCGCTACGCTTAATTAGCACAAACCCTATAAGGAAAAATGCTTCACAGCGTTGCCCGTGCCTGCGACGAGGGGAACGGTTTGAGTGCCCCAGGATGCGAAGCAAATAACCTAACGTAGTGGATCTTGCTAAAGATCCACTACGAAGAGGCCTAGGCTACGAAAAAAAGCCGAGTCGCTTGACTCGGCTTTTTCTTTGTTTGCACGTTTGCCCTCTAGAGACAGAGGGGGGCTGCGACTACAGAATGTCTAACAATTCGACTTCAAAGACGAGCACTTCGTTAGGACCAATCGCTCCTTGGCTGCCACGTTCACCGTAGGCCAAATCCGAAGGGATGTAGAGCATCCACTTCGAGCCAACCTTCATTTGCTGAAGCGCCATCTGCCAGCCTTGGATTACTTGGCCGACCATGAATTCGGCGGGGGTTCCGCGAGCAACCGAACTGTCGAACACGGTGCCGTCAATCAGCTTGCCGGTATAGTGAACCTTCACTTTGTCCGATGCCGTGGGCGAGGCGCCTTTGCCTTCTTCGATCACCGAATATTGAACGCCACCTTCAAGAGTTTTCACTCCCTCTTTCTTAGCGTTCTGCTCAAGCCATAGCTTGCCCTTTTCTTTGTTTCGCAGCATCGCTTCTTCTTGACGCTTGCGAAGCATATCTTCCATCTTGCCTTGCACTTCACGCAGCTGGTCATCGCCCATCGCGGGATCGTTACTAGCCAAACCGTCTTTCAGGCCTGCGATCAGCGTTTCGAAATTCATGTCCTCGGCCTGGAAGCCTTGGTTGCTCATTTGCTGCCCCAAAGAAACACCCAAGAAATAGCCGATCTCGTCAACTTGTTTCTCGTATTTGCGTGGTGCATCTTCTGTTTTGGCGGCGTCATCTTGTGCCATCGTCGAACTCGTCATTAGTGAAAGAGAGACGAGAACCAACCCGCCAAACTGAAAAAAGGATTTTGTTGAAGTCATTAGGTGGGACATCGGTAGGGGTTCCTGGTTTGATAGAAAGATCATCGGCCTGCATTTATACAAAAGCAATTCGACTTGTGTTACCACGTGTACGACAGTTTCGCAGCGAAACGGCAGAACCTGCATTACGCTGAAATGGCAATTGCGGCAATTACCATGCCGCCAATCACGGCGGCCACAAAAGCCAAACGGCCCCAGCTAACCTCGGGGTTGGTTGCCCGATTCAGCCGGTCGCTGATTTGCTGTTCGAGAATTTGACGGCCCTTCTCGGTAACGGCTTCCGCCGCAACATCCTTGCCGAGCTGCTCGGGGATCAATTCGGCATGAAGATCGTACTTTTCGCCCAACTGCAGCATCACGCCTTGGACGAACCGAGCATTAAACGGGCGATCATCGGGCAATTTCTGCAGCAATTGGTCGATGATGTCATCAAGTTCAACCGGGCATTCGGGAACCAGACTACGGACCCGCGGCGGTTTGGCGTGCAGGTGTTGCTCGAACAATTGGGCAAAATTCTCACCCAAAAACGGCTTCCGTCCCGTCAGCATCTCAAACAAGCAACATCCCAGGGCGTACAGATCGGTTTTACCCGAGATCATCGCATCCCCGGTAATCTGCTCGGGCGACATGTAGGCGTGCGTACCAACGGTCAGACCCGTGGTTGTAATGTCGTTGTCATGCAAATCGCGGGCGATTCCAAAATCACCTAATTTGACGATCGCCGACTTGGTCAAAAAGAGATTGCCAGGCTTCAAATCGCGATGAATAACACCGTGATTGTGTGCACATTGCAGGGCGGAACAGATTTGCCGGGCGACATCGACCACGACTTGCCAAACAAGCCGTCCTCGAGCCTCGAGCAACTCACCCACGGTGCCTCCCTCGACCAACTCCATGACGTAATAGAGCTGTCCGTCGTCGGCTTCGCCTCCACCATAAGAGGCGATGATATTGGGGTGCCGCAATCGCTCAAGTATCGTGACTTCACGGCGAAAGCGAGCTCGGATTAGCTTGTCACGGCTGACCCCAGGGTGCAATTTTTTGATTGCAACCCGCGCACCAGTCTCTTTTTCCGTCGCCTCATAGATCGTACCGACGGTGCCGACACCCAAAATGGTCCCAAGCACGTAATCGGCAATATGAGGAGATGGCACGTTGATCTCAGCTAAACCGTGCTTAGACAGCGATTTTTTCGATCTTTACACGGGTGTGTAATTGGCGATGTCCCGTACGACGCTTGCTGTGCTTGCGACGACGAAACTTCTGGATATAGATCTTCTTGTCTTTCTTAGGGCCGATCACCGATGCGGTAACCGAGGCACCATCCAAAGTGGGCGAACCAAGCTTCAAACCGTCATCAGCGCTAACCGCGAGGACTTTTTCGAAGGTAATTTCGGAACCTTGGGAAAGATCGCGGAAGTCAATGTCAACTTCCATGCCAGGTTCGACGCGGTATTGGCGGCCACCATCTACAACGATAGCGTACATTTATGCACTCTCAAGTGAATTCAGGCGTAAGGGCGGTTTGTCGAGCGGCGTAGTCTATCGATCGATCCTCGCCACGTACAGGCCTGTGTCATGCTCGGGAGCACTATTTTTCCGCCGTCATCCCACAGAGAGTGTATTTGGGCGGGTCATGCAACCTAATCACAAGGAAAGACCACAGCCGATTCGGGTCGTGCGTCCTCGAATCCCCCACTTTTGAGCTCGCTTAGCTTGCCCGGCGTATCGCGACAGCACTGCCAAAGGCCGCCATTTTACTGGCAAAACCCTGTCACAACGTAGGGGCCTTGGATTACGATATCCACTGCCTAACGTGAACGATCCCCCCGTAATCACCGTTTGCGCTGAGCACAAATCCCCCACCAGTTTGCCGGCTAGCCCCGCCGGCCGTCCCGCTAAGGAACTGAAAATCCATGTTGACCCTTTGGACACCGCTTCGATCGATGCGCTTCCTGCGACTTGTCGCCTTGATCCTCGTCTTGACCGGGTTATGGACAGTCACCCGAACAGCCTTCGCCGCCGATCGCCCCAACTTTGTTTGGATTATGTCCGAGGACAACTCGACACATTACCTGAAACATTTTGATCCCGATGGGGCACCCGCTCCGAATATCGAGGCCTTGGCGAAACAGGGGATCACGTTTGACCGTGCTTTTTCGTGTGCCCCGGTTTGCTCCGTCGCTCGCACGACGCTGATTACATCCTGCTACGCACCACGGATCGGCACCCAATTTCACCGTCGCTCGAAATTGGCGGCGATGCCAGAGGGACTGATGATGTTCCCAGCCTACCTGCATGAAGCAGGCTACTACACGACCAACAACAGCAAAGAAGATTACAACGCCGAACGCTCGCCAAGCACATGGAACGAATCATCGAATAAAGCGAGCTGGAAAAAACGTCCCGACAAATCGATGCCGTTTTTCCATGTGGTGACATCCGCCTTGTCGCACGAAGGCCGACTGCATTTTCCCAAAAAGGCGATGGCCGAAGCGACCAAAACAGACCCAGCGACGGTCAAACTGCAACCGTACTTCCCTGACACAAAAACGTTCCGCTACACCCGAGCCAGCTATCACGATCGCATGATGGCAATTGACAAGGTCGTGGGCGACGTGGTTGATGAACTGCGATCTGCGGGTGAACTTGAAAACACATTCATCTTTTACTTTGGTGATCACGGCGGCGTTCTGCCACGCTCCAAAGGCTACACCTACGAAGCAGGGCTACACGTTCCGCTTGTCGTACGCATCCCTAAGCGATGGAAAGATTTGGTTTCGCGAGATGCAGGAACTCGCACCAATGGCTTTGTTGAATTTGTTGACTTTGGTCCCACGGTTTTGAATCTTGCGGGTATCGATGTTCCCA